>JAJYRV010000328.1 GCA_021793935.1 Actinomycetes bacterium
GATGAGCATGAGGGTGAAGGTGAGGTACATGATCACCCGCGCGCCGAACTTGTCCGAGAGCCAGCCCCCGAGCGGCCGCAGCAGGGAGGCGGGGAAGATGAAGATCGCCGTCAACAATCCCGCGACCCCGAGGGAGACGCCGAAGTTGTCGACGTAGTACTTCGGTAGCCACGCCGATAACGCGACGTAGGCGCCGAACACGGCGACGTAGTAGAGGCTGAAGCGCCAGACCCGCACGTTCTTCAGGGGCCTCAGCATCGCCGAGAGCGGCTGGCCGCTGCCCGGGGCGCGGTCCTCCCGCGGGACGATGAACCACACGGCGAACCCGGCGAGGATGAGCAGACCGGCGTAGATCACCGGGATGAGCCGCCACCCGCCCTGGATGCCGAGGATGAAGGTCGCGCCAGAGGTCGCGGCGATGAGCGGGGGACCGATGAACTTCGTCACCGAAGCGCCGACGTTGCCCGCCCCGAACACCCCGAGCGCGAGGCCCTGGCGATCCCGGGAGAACCAGGCGGCGTTCCACGCGGTTCCCACCGAGAAGTGGTTCCCGGCGAAACCGACGAGGAAGGCGAGGAGCAGAAGCATACCGTAACTGTCGGTCCTCGCCACGAAGTAGGCGGGGACCGCCGAGGCGAACAGCAGGAAGATCGTCACCTTCCGCCCGCCGATCCGGTCGGTGATGATCCCCGCGGGCAGGCGCCACATCGAGCCGTTGAGCACGGCGAGCGCGGAGATCCACGAAAGCTGCACGTCGGTCAAGCCGAGTTCCTCCTGGATCGGCACCCCGAGGATGCCGAACATCAGCCACACGGCGAACAGGAGGGTGAAGGCGATCGTCGACATGGTGACGACCCGGCCCGCACCCTTGGCGGTCGGATGCACCGGGGGAACCGCAATGAGCTTCGACACGATCTTCCTCGCTTGCTGAACCCTGCAGGATTTCTTCAATCCGGGGATGTAAAAATTGCTTTCCCTCATTCTTCTGCTGCTTCTTCCCGGCTGAGTAGGACCGAAGGCCTAAAGCGCGGGCAGCCCAACTGCGACGTAGAACACAGGGATTGACGACGGCGTTGAGCGGGTGTCAGGAAAGTGAATTTCTCCAAGTCATTTTCCAAAATTGGGCGCGAGAGACGCAGAAAGCTCCCCGCCGATGTGTCTAAAGTGAAAGACGTAGTGCTGCCCGCAGCAGTGGTGTGAGATGTGCTCAGGAGGCCCCACCATGACAGGCATCGATAACAAGCTCTTCGATTCGTTGATCGGCACGCGAAGGCTGTTTACCTCCACCGGCCGGGTGAGTCAGGACGGCCGGGAACTCCACAAACGTGGGGGCCGGGAGGCGGATGCGTTCTATCGGGATCGGTGGAGTTACGACAAGGTGGTGCGCTCGACCCACGGCGTGAACTGCACCGGCTCGTGTTCGTGGAAGGTGTACGTCAAAGACGGCATCATCACCTGGGAGTCCCAGGAGACCGACTACCCCTCGGTCGGCCCGGACCGGCCGGAGTACGAACCACGCGGCTGCCCCCGCGGCGCGTCGTTCTCCTGGTACACCTACTCGCCGACCCGGGTGCGTTACCCCTACATCCGCGCCGAGCTGCTGCGGACCTTCCGGGCATTGAAGCAACAACACGGGGACCCCGTCGACGCGTGGGGCGCCCTCGTGGAGAACCCCGAACTCGCGACGAAGTACAAGACCCAGCGGGGCAAGGGCGGGCTCGTGCGCCTGAGCTGGGAGGAAGTCTCCGAGATCGTCGCCGCCGCCTACGTGTACACGGTGAAGACCTACGGGCCCGACCGGATCACCGGGTTCTCCCCCATCCCCGCGATGAGCATGGTCTCCTTCTCCTCCGGGGCCCGGTTCCACCAGCTCATCGGCGGGTCGATGCTCTCCTTCTACGACTGGTACGCCGACCTCCCGCCCGCCTCCCCGCAGGTGTTCGGGGACCAGACCGACGTACCCGAATCCGGCGACTGGTGGGACGCGGCCTACCTCATCATGTGGGGCTCCAACGTTCCCCTCACCCGCACCCCGGACGCGCACTGGATGGCCGAGGCCCGCTACCGGGGCCAGAAGGTCATCGCCGTCGCGCCCGACTATGCCGAGAACGTCAAGTTCGCCGACGAGTGGCTCTCCCCGCACCCGGGCACCGACGCCGCGCTCGCGATGGCGATGGGCCACACGATCCTGCGGGAGTTCTACGTCGAGAACTCCCACGACCTCTTCGAGAACTACTCGACGCACTACACCGACCTGCCGTTCCTCATCGAACTCAGCCCCGATGCTGACGGCGAGTACCACCCGGGCAAGTTCGTCGTCGCCGCCGATCTCCACGTCGCGGAATCCGACACCGAGCACGCCGTGTTCAAGCCGGTCATGTTCGACCGGGCGACCGGCGAGGTCGTCGTGCCGCCCGGCACGCTCGGGCACCGCTTCTCCGAAGACGGCGTGGGCAAATGGAACCTCGACCTCGGCGACATCGACCCGGCCCTGAGCCTGCTCGAGCACCGCGACGACGTCGCCGAAGTGCTCATGCCACGTTTCGACACCGCCGGGCAGGGCGGGCGCGGCGACGCCGTCCGCGGGGTCCCGATCAAGCGCATCGGTGATCGGGTGGTCACCACCGTCTACGACCTGCTCCTCGCCGAATACGGCGTGGGCCGCGAAGGCCTGCCGGGTGAGTGGGCGCAGGGCCTGGACGACGCCGAGGCGCTCTACACCCCCGCGTGGCAGGAGGAGATCACCTCCGTGCCCGGCCCGGCCGTCGCCCGCATCGCGCGCGAATTCGCCCAGAACGCCCTCGACTCCGGCGGGCGTTCGATGATCATCATGGGCGCGGGAACCAACCACTGGTTCCACTCCGACACGATCTACCGCACCTTCCTCACCCTGACCAACCTGTGCGCCACCCAAGGGGTCAACGGCGGGGGGTGGGCGCACTACGTCGGGCAGGAGAAGGTCCGCCCGATCACCGGGTGGATGCACCTTGCGAACGCGCTCGACTGGTCCCGCCCGCCGCGGCAGATGACCCAGACCACCTACTGGTACATGCACACCTCCCAGTGGCGCTACGACCAGTTCGGGGCCGACACCCTCACCGCGACCACCGGGGCGGGCAAGTTCGCCCGCACCGCCACCGCCGACGCCGTCGCCCTCTCGACGCGGCTCGGGTGGCAGCCCTTCTACCCCCAGTTCGACGTCTCCTCGCTGGAGATCTCCGACCAAGCCGCCGCTGCTGGCCAGGAGACGATTCCCTA
>JAJYRV010000329.1 GCA_021793935.1 Actinomycetes bacterium
GTGGCCGAGCAATTGGGCGTGCACGTGTCCACCGCCTCCCGGCTCGTGAGCGGTCTTCGGGCGCACGATCTGGTGGAGCGCTCGGAGAACTCCGGAGGCCTGCGGCTGGGCGTGGGGCTGTTGCGCCTCGCGGGGGTCATGGTCTCCCGGCTCGATATCGCCACCTACGCCCAACCCGTGTGCGATGCCCTCGCCGCGCAGGTGGGGGAAACGACGAACGTGGCGATCCTCGATGGGGACGCGGCGATCAACGTGTGCCAGGCGCAGGGCCCGGGCACCGTGGCGATGCAGAACTGGGTGGGCCAGCGGACCCAGCTGCACTCGACCTCCTCGGGCAAGGCGCTCCTCGCCTTCCTCCCGGCTGAGCGCCGCGCCGAGATCCTCGCCGGGCCGCTGGCGGCGTTCACCGGTGCAACGCACACCGATGATGCTGCCCTCGAACGCGAGCTGGCCCAGGTGCGTGAGGCCGGCTGGGCGCGTGCGGTGCAGGAGCTTGAGGAGGGGCTCAACGCGGTCGCCGCGCCGATCCGTGATCACTCCGGGCGGGTGGTCGCCGCGCTCAGCGCCGCCGGTCCGGCATACCGGCTCGGCGAGGAGCGGCTCGCGGCGGTGGCGCAGGTGGTGATGGGTTCCGCGGCGGAAATCACCCGGCTGCTCGGCGGGCCCACGCGGGCGTGAGGCGCCGTGGGAGCCCGAACCGGACGCCGAGAACTGCCTTGTGCCGGTGGAATCGCGAAACAACCGGCACAGGGCAGTTCTCGGCCCGGGATTAGGCGTTGCTGCGAAGGATCGCGCGCGCCATCGACCCGCCGGCCTCGGCGAGATGACGAGCACCGGCAGCATCAGCGAGCAGGGCGGGTTTGCCGGAAGCCTCCAGCTCGACGGCGACCTCGCGCACCCGCGCCGCGAGCTCACCGATCTCCCTCGGCACGTCGATGGCTGCGGCCCCCGGCGCCCCGCGGGCGAGCATGTCGGTCACCGCCGCCGCGTCAGCTTCAGCAAGTTCCAGGGCACGGCCCCGGGCGAGGTCCATTCCTGCCGCGAACTCCCGGGCGCTACCCTTGCTCCGCTCGGCGACCTTCTGCGCAAGCGCCGCGGCCATGGCAACGGCCACCGCGGCCGCCGATCCGCTCGCGGGCGCCGGCTCGCGGGCGACCGCGCGGGTGAAGGCCGAAAGCGTTGGATCCATGCTGCCAGTCTCCCACTCACCTCGCTCGCCTTCCGCGCCGAGCGTTTCGCCGCGGACTAACTCTTCACCCGCTCCATCTCGGGATCGAACGGCGCCGCTCGCCCCACGTCGATCACCGATACCGGGTAGCGGCGCCCGAAGTATTCCACGAGCAACTCCGTGCTCACCTGAGCGTATTCGCCGGGGAGGTAGGCGAGGGCGAGGTAGCGTCCGAGGCTCGGCGCGGGCCCCTCAGAGGTGGTGTAGGAGCGCCGTCCGCGCGCATCGGTGATCGGCTCCCCCTCGCTCGTGAGCACCGGGCAGGTGCCGGTGAGGAAGCGGGGTTCCGTCCCGCCGGCGAGGTGGTCCTCAACCGTGAGGGTACATAACCGGGTGGCCGGCTCCCCCTCGCGGGCGGCGAGGTAGGCCTCCTTGCCGATGAAGTCTTGGGGTTTGACCTTCGGCAGGGCGAGGCCGGCCTCGACGACGTCGTACTCGCTCGTGAGTTCCGCGCCCATGAGGCGGTGGGCTTTCTCCAACCGGCCCGTCGTGCCGTACACGCCGATCCCGGCGGGTACGACGCCGAATTCTTCCCCGGCTGCCGCGATCGCGTCCCAGAGTCGCAGGCCCTGATCGGTCGGGGCGTGGATCTCCCACCCCAGATCGCCCACGTAGGAGATGCGCACCATGAGCGTGGGCACGCCCGCGAGCGTCACGTGTTGGGCGGTGCCGAAGGGGAACGCCTCGTTGGACACATCCGTCGTCGTCACGGCGGTAACGACGTCGCGCGCGTTCGGGCCCCACAGCCCGATCGTGCACCAGGCAGATGTCGCGTCGTGGATACTCACGGAGTCGTCGTCCGGTTGGTGGGCCCGGAGCCAGGCGAGGTCGCGGCCGGCGTCAGCGCCGCCGGTGATGATCCGGAACCGGTCCTTCGCGAGGCGCACGATCGTGAGGTCGGAGCGGAAACCGCCGCGGGGGGTGAGGAAGGGCGTGTAGATGACCCTACCCACGGGCCGGTCCACCTGGGCGAGCGAAACGTGCTGGAGGAAATCCAGCGCGCCGGAACCTGCGACGTCGAAAATCGTGAATGCGGACAGATCGAACATGGCCACGGCCTCGCGCATCGCGAGGTGTTCGGCCTCGATGATCGGGGACCACCAGCGCGCGTCCCACTCGCTCGGGCGCTCGGTGATCTGCCCCTCGTACCTCGCAAGGAGGTGGGCGTTCGATTCGTACCACTGCGGCCGCTCCCACCCGGCCGTCTCGAAGTACTCTGCCCCGAGCGCGTCCGTGCGCGGGCGGAACGGGCTCGTGCGCAGGTCCCGGTTCGATTCCCATTGCTCCCTGGGGTGCACGATCCCGTACAACTTCGGGAACCCTTCGGCCGTGCGCGCCTTGACGTGCGCCCGGGTCCGGGTGGGCGGGGTGAACCGGGCGATATCGAGGGCGTGGGTGTCGATATCCGTATCGCCCTCGGTGATCCATTGGGCGACGAGCCGCCCCATGCCCGGGGCTTCCTTGATCCAGACCGCGGCGGCCGACCACAACCCGCCCACTTCCGTCTCCCCCACGAGCGGCATCGCGTCGGGGGTGAGCGAAAGCAGCCCGTTGATCGCGAGCGCGGTCGGCAGGTCCCGGCCGAGGATGCCCGGAAACAGTTCCCGGGCCTGGAGCAGTTGCGCGGAGAAGTCTTCGGGGGTGAACGGGAAGCTCGTGGGGGACGCCTGCTCGCTCTCACCCACGCGAGGAATCTCGTCCGGCTCGTGCAGGATCGGCCGGTGAGCGTACGAGCCGATCTCGAGGTTGGGCCCCCGCTGGCGCTCGTACATCTTATTGTCCATGTCCCGCACGAGCGGGAAACTGATCCACTCGGTGCCCTCGAACTCCGCAATCGGACCGACGTCGATCATCTGGTGCACGGCGGGCGTGAGGGGAATCGTGGCGCCACCTAGCGCAGCGACCTTCGGGCTCCACACACCGCACGCGACGACGACGACGTCCGCGGCGATCTCCCCGGCGCTGGTGCGTACGGACTGCACCCGGCCATCTTTCACGTCGAAACCGGTAACTTCAACGTTCTCGCAGG
>JAJYRV010000330.1 GCA_021793935.1 Actinomycetes bacterium
CTCGCTGGGATTCCGGCTGAGTACCGATGCGGCGTTCCGCTACGACGCGGTTGAAAACGGCCGGCTCCTCGTGCGGGAGAGTCCGAACGAGTACGCGGAGGCGGTGGCGGTTCTCGAACAGGTCATGGATCCCGAACTGCTCGAAGAGATGACGAGAGCCGCCTGTTAAGTACGGGCAGAGGCCGTAATGGTTAGGGGGCGAATATCACAACCTCTGCCCGTTACATTCTCACTTTAGGCTCGGTGTTCGGCCCGTTGAGAGGACCAACGTCCCACGGCTGAGACAGGCATGGGAGAATGGCGTTATGCGTAATCTGTTAGGCGATCCTGATCCGACTCTCCTTCCGCCCGAATCTGACGCCGCCGCACGCGGGCTCCTCGCCGAGGGGAAGCCCCCCGCTGAGGTTGCTGCTGCCCACCCGGAAGTTTCCTATCCGTGGGCGCTGCTGGCCCGGGAAGCGCTGGGCAATGGCGAGACGATCGCCGCCTACGCCTACGCGCGCACCGGCTACCACCGAGGGCTGGATGCGCTCCGCCGCGCGGGATGGAAGGGGCACGGCCCGGTTCCGGCGAACCACGAGCCCAATCACGGTTTCCTTATTTCGCTGCTCACGCTCGGCGAGGCGGCAGCAAGAATCGGCGAGGATGACGAAGCGCTACGGTGCGAAAAATTTGTACGCGACTGCGATCCTGACGCCACCGCGCTCGTAGAGTAGCCGCGCGCTCGAGGACCAGGTTCTCCACCTACGCGTGCCACCGTGAGGAACGCGTGTGCACGCCCATGCCCAAGTGCCGATACTCTAGCCTTGGCACCGATCACACCCGAGAAGGGGAATTCACATGCCAGCTGTAGTTGTGCTGGGCGCCCAGTGGGGCGACGAAGGAAAAGGTAAAGCCACCGACCAACTCGGATCGCGAGTGGACTACGTGGTGAAGTTCAACGGCGGAAACAACGCCGGCCACACCGTCGTCGTCGGCGACGAGAAGTACGCGCTTCACCTGCTTCCCTCCGGGATCCTCTCACCCGGTTGCACGCCCGTGATCGCCAACGGCGTCGTCGTCGACCTCGAAGTGCTGTTCGAGGAGATCGACGGGTTGAACGCGCGCGGGGTGGATACCTCCCGCCTGCTCGTGTCCTCCTCCGCGCACGTGATCCCCTCCTACAACCGCACCCTGGACAAGGTAACCGAACGCTTCCTGGGTAAACGCCAGATCGGCACCACCGGACGCGGCATCGGCCCCACCTACGCGGACAAGATGAACCGCGTGGGCATCCGGATTGCTGATCTGTTCGACGAGAAGATCCTGCGCGCGAAGGTCGAAGGCGCGCTGGAACAGAAGAACCAGATCCTGGTGAAGATCTACAACCGCCGGGCCGCGATCGTTGACGACATCGTCGCGGAACTGCGCTCCTACACCGAACGGCTGCGCCCCATGGTCGCCGACACCGCGCTCGTGCTCAACCGTGCCCTCGATGAGGGGAAGACGGTCGTGTTCGAGGCGGGGCAGGCAACGATGCTCGACGTCGATCACGGCACCTACCCGTTCGTCACCTCCTCTTCGGCTACCGCCGCGGGGGCGTGCACCGGCTCCGGCGTCGGCCCGACGAAGATCGACCGGGTCGTCGGGGTTATCAAGGCCTACACCACTCGGGTGGGGGAAGGTCCGTTCCCCACAGAACTGGACGATGAGTGGGGCGAGCGCCTACGTACCGTCGGCGGCGAATTCGGGGTGACGACGGGCCGCCCGCGCCGCACCGGTTGGTACGACGCCGTCATCGCCCGCTACGCCACCCGGATCAACTCCCTCACCGACTTCGTGCTCACGAAACTCGACGTGCTCACCGGCATCGAACAGATCCCCGTATGCGTGGCGTACGACGTTGACGGCGTGCGGCACGACGAAATGCCGGTGGATCAAAGCGACTACCACCACGCGACGCCGATCTATGAATACCTCCCTGGGTGGACCGAGGACATCTCCGAAGTTCGCCGGTTTGAGGATCTTCCCGAGAATGCGCAGAAATACGTGCTCGCCCTCGAGGAGATGAGCGGGTGCCGGATGTCCGCGATCGGGGTGGGGCCCGACCGCGAAGCGACGATCGTGCGCCACGACCTCATCGACTAGCGCGGGGTTAGTCCTCGCTGTGCCGCGCGAGGAACTCGTAGACCTCGGCATCGTCCACGCCGGGAAAGGTCCCTGAGGGCAGCGCGCTGAGGATGTGAGTGTGCAACTTTGCGCTCGGCCAGGCCGCCTCCCGCCAACGGGCGCTGAGTTCCGGTGCGGGTTCGCGGCAACAGGCGGGGTCCGGGCAGGTGGAGACGCTTCGGTCGGTGGTGTCCCGCCCGCGGAACCACTTCGCGTGCGCGAAGGGAACCCCGAGCGTGATCGAGAAATCTCCGTCGTCGGCGCGTCCAGTTTGCGCCGAACACCAGAATGTGCCCGTCGGGGTGTCGGTGTACTGGTGGAACTCACCCGCGCTGTGGTGTTGTTCGAACACGGTTCGGGAGGTCCAGTTCCGGCACACGATCTGGCCCTCGATCGCGCCGGTGACGTCGGTGGGGAAATTGACATCGTCGTTCTCGTACCCCTTGAGCAGTGTCCCGTTCACGTGCACCCGTAAGAAGTGCAGCGGGATGCCCAGGTGCGCGGTGGCGAGGTTCGTGAAGCGGTGTGCCGCGCTCTCGTGCGTCACACCGAACGCGTCCCGGAAGTCCTCCACCGCGAGATCCTTCCGGGATTTTGCCGCGTGGAGGAACTCCAACGCCGGGGTCCGAGGCATGAGGCAACTCGCTGCGAAATAGGTGATCTCGGTGCGCTGGCGCAGGAAGTCCTCGTAACTTTCCGGGTGCGTATGCCCGAGTACCCGGTGTGCCACCGCCTGTAATGCCAGCGACCGCAGCCCGTGCCCGCCAGGAATCGACTGCGGTGGCAGGTAGATCCGCTTGCGCTCCAGGTCCGTGACCGAGCGGGTGGAGGAGGGCAGGTCGGGTGCGTGATGCAACGTGAAGCCGAGATGTTCGACGATTTGCTGCACCATCCGGTGGGTCAGGGGTCCTCGGGAATGCCCGACGGCGCCCAACAGCTTTTCGGCCGCCTCTTCGATGTGTTCTAGGTAGTTGTTCTGCGCCCGCATCTCCCGCCGGAGCGCGGTGTTCGCCCGCCGGGCCTCAGCCGGAGTGGCGGAGGCTTCCAAGGAGCGGCGGGCGAGTTCACTGTGCAGGCCCACCAGTGCCTCGAGGGCCTCGATCG
>JAJYRV010000331.1 GCA_021793935.1 Actinomycetes bacterium
CGCCGGCGCAGACGGGGGAACCTGCGGCGAAAGCCCCTGCGGCAGGGGAAGGCATCACCGAGACGCTCACGCTGAAGAACAAACTCGGCCTGCACGCCCGGCCCGCCGCGATGGTCGCCCGGATCGCCGCCGAACACGATGCGAAGGTGACGATCAACGGTGTCGACGCGGCCTCGGTGCTCGCGCTGATGGGCCTTGCGCTGCCCGGCGGGGCCGAGGTAGAACTCAGCGCAAGCGGGAACGAGGCCGAGGCAGCGATGAAGGCGTTGGTCCCGCAATTCGAAGAAGGTTTTGGGGAAGAATAGGAACTGAGTAGCAGCGAGTAACCGTAGGAATCACCGGCTAAGGAGGTCGTAATGCGTAACAACCCAGAGTCGTGGCGCCGTCCGGACCCGGACGAAGAACCGACGACGTTACAAGATGAGCTCAAAACGCCCGTGGAGCCGGGAGAGGACTACCAGGCCCGCACCGCGCGCCGAGACCTGCAGGGCGAAGCCTCGGAGGCAGACGTGCTCGATCAGGCCGCCGTTGCGTGGCAGCCGGGAGAGGACGACGAGGAAGAGGCGGGAGAATGAACTGGGGTAACCTGCAAGCGTGAATGCTCCTCAAGGTGAGATCAACACCCGTTCGTATCTCCAACTGTTCAATCGAGCAACGCTCGGGATCGAGATCATCGTCATCTTCATCGCCGGGCTCACCGCCTACGCGTTGAACATGGCCCCCGCCACCCACGTGTGGGTCACCACCGGGGTGGTCGGGCTGCTGTGTTTCCTTGCGCTGGGGCTCGCCCGCTTCCCCGCCGGGATCGGCGTGGCGGCGGTCGTACAGGTGCTCCTCGTCGCGTCGGGGATCTTCATTCCCACGATGTGGTTCCTCGGCGGAGTGTTCGCGATCATCTGGATCATCTCGGTGGTCCTCGGCAACAAGATCGACCGGGAGAAGCGCCACTACATGCTCACCCATCCCGAGGAGTACCCGGAGGCGAGCAGTGGTGGCTACCCGATAAGCTAGCCCCCATGACCTCTCAACGAACCCTCGTTCTCATCAAGCCCGACGGCGTCCAGCGCAACCTCGTGGGCGAGATCCTCGCCCGTATCGAAGCCAAGGGATACACCCTGGAGGCGCTCGAACTGCGCGCGGCCACCCCCGAACTCCTCGCCCAGCACTACGCCGAACACGAGGGCAAGCCCTTCTACGGCCCGCTCGTCGAGTTCATGCTTTCCGGGCCCGTCGTCGCCGCGGTCGTGCGCGGACACCGGGTGATCGAAGGGTTCCGTTCCATCGCCGGTGCCACCGACCCCACGAGCGCCGCCCCCGGATCCATCCGCGGGGACCTCGGCCGTGACTGGGGCCTGCAGGTGCAACAGAACCTCGTTCACGGCTCGGACTCCCCGGAATCAGCCGAACGGGAGATCGGGTTGTGGTTCCCGGGGAAGTAAACCTCCCCGCAAAGCGCAGCTCCGCCCGCTAGGCTACTGACGTGTACCTCAAGACGTTGACGCTGCGCGGCTTTAAGTCGTTCGCGTCCGCGACGACCCTGAATTTCGAGCCCGGCATCACCTGCGTGGTGGGGCCGAACGGATCGGGGAAGTCGAACGTCGTCGACGCGCTGTCCTGGGTGATGGGGGAGCAGGGCGCCAAATCGCTGCGCGGCGGCAACATGGCCGACGTCATCTTCGCGGGCACCTCCTCCCGCCCGCCGCTGGGGCGCGCCGAGGTCTCGCTCACGATCGACAACTCCGACGGCGCGCTGCCGATCGATTACACCGAGGTCACCATCTCCCGCACCCTGTTCCGCAACGGGGGCAGCGAGTACGCGATCAACGGCACCTCCTGCCGGCTCCTGGACATCCAGGAGCTCCTCTCCGATACCGGGATGGGCCGGGAGATGCACGTCATCGTCGGGCAGGGCCAACTCGACTCGGTGTTGTCAGCGACGCCGGAGGAACGCCGAGCCTTCATCGAGGAGGCCGCGGGCGTGCTCAAGCACCGGCGGCGCAAAGAGAAGGCGCTGCGCAAACTCGAGTCGATGGAAGCCAACGTCGCCCGGCTGAGCGATCTCGTGGGGGAGATCCGCCGCCAACTCGGGCCCCTCGCCCGGCAGGCGGAGGTCGCGCGCAAGGCCCACGTGGTGCAATCGGACCTGCGGGACGCCCGCGCCCGCCTGCTCGCAGATGAACTCGTGCAGATGCTCGCCAACCTCGAGGCGGAACAGGCCGATGAGGAAGCGCTGCGCAAGCGCCGGGCGCAGGTGGAGGCAGCCCAGGACGCCGCCCGCGCCAGGCTCGCTGAACTCGAAGCCGCCGCGGCAACGGCCGCGCCAGAGATCAACGAAGCAGCGGAGATGTGGTTCCGGCTCTCCTCCGTGCGTGAACGCCTGCGCGGCACCGCCACCCTCGCGGCCGAGCGCACCCGGCTGCTCGAGGCCCCCGAGCACCCCGAACGCTCCGGCCGGGACCCAGCCGACCTCGAACACCAAGCCGCGCGCGCCCGGGAAGCCGAGGCGGAGCTGCGCACCGAGCAGCAAACAGCGGCGGACACGCTCGCCGAACTCATCGAGGCCCGCAAGACCAGCGAGGCCGAGGCCGCCGAGGCGGAGAAGGAACTCACCCGGGTGCACCGGGGGATCGCCGACCGCCGGGAGGGGCTCGCGAAACTCACCGGGCAGGTGAGCGCGAAGCGCTCCCGCCTGGAGCAGGCAGAAGCGGAGATTCAGCGGCTGCAGGATGCGCACACCGCCGCCCTCACCCGCGCGCGGCAGGCGCAGGAGAAATATTCTGAACTCGAGCAACGTGTCGTCGGGGTGGAGACCGGGGAAGAGGAACTCAAGACGGCGCACGAGGCCGCCCTGGTAGCGCTCGACGAGAAGGAGGTCGAGGTCGCCGCTCTGCTCGAGGCCCAGCGCGAAGCGGAGACCGGGGTGGCAACGTGGCGGGCCCGGCGCGAGGCCCTCGAGCTCGCCCTCGCCCGCAAAGACGCCACCGGCGCCCTCCTCGACGGGGACTCCCCGGGGATCCTCGGCGCGCTCGCCGGCGACATCCACGTGGAAGGAGGCCACGAGAACGCGATCGCCGCGGCGCTCGGCCAATGGGCGAACGCCGCGATCGCGGAATCCGTCGACACCGCGGCCGACGCGCTGCGCCAATCCCGGGAAACGGACGCGGGGATCGCGAACGTCATCATCGCCGGTGCCGACGAACCCGCGCCCGGGGCCAGTGGGCCGGATTTC
>JAJYRV010000332.1 GCA_021793935.1 Actinomycetes bacterium
GATCTCTTCACCCGCAAGGCCGCCGCAGAACTATCCGACCGGATCCGGGCCCGGTTGCGCACCGTCGCTGCCCTCGACCCCGGGATCGACCTCGCGACGCCGCCGCGGATCGCCACCTACAACTCCTACGCCGCGGGCATCGTCGCCGACCACGGGCTGCGGCTGGGCATCGACCCCGAATCCGTGCTCATTTCCGAGGCCGGCCGGTTCCAACTCGCCGAACGCGTCGTCAACACGTGGGAAGGCGACCTCGAATCCGACCTCGCCGCAACGAGCCTCACCCGCGCGATAGCGGCACTCGCCGGAGAGATCAGCGAACACGGATTGAGCACCACCGATGTGCGCGACTTCCTCAACCGGCTCATCTCCGAGGTGGAATCGAAAGCACCCGCGCCCCGGAGCAAACAGCCCCGCAGCGAGATCCGAACCTATCTCTCCCGCTGGCGCACCCGAATCGACCTCATGGATCTCGTCGATGCGTTCACGCGCGCGAAACGGGAGCGGGGCGTGGTGGACTTCGGGGACCAAGTGCGCATCGCCGCCGATCTCGCCGAACGCGTGCCGCTGGTGGGGAAGGCCGAGCGCGCGGCGTACCACGTTGTGCTCCTCGACGAATACCAGGACACCTCGATCGCGCAGGTGCAACTCCTGGCCGCGCTGTTCGGTGCGGGCAGCGGGCACCCCGTCACCGCCGTGGGGGATCCGAACCAGGCGATTTACGGTTGGCGCGGCGCGGCGGCGGGCACCCTCCTGGAATTCCCCCGCCAATTCCGAAACGGAGAGGAGGACGCCGCCGTCGCCACCCTCTCCACCGCGTGGCGAAACGCCCGCGGCGTGCTCCAGATCGCGAACAAGGTTGCCGCGCCCCTGCGGGGGGAGAGCGCCGTGACCGTGCCCCCGCTCGCGCCGCGAGAGGGAGCGCCGGGCGGTAACGTCGACCTCTTCTACGGCCAAACCATCGACGAAGAGGCGGCCCGCATCGTCGACTATCTCCGCGAACTCGGCTGGCCCGAGAACTCCCCGCCCACAACGGCGCTGCTCGTGCGCACCCGCAAGACCTTCACCCCGATCGGCCGCGCGCTCACCGCCGCGGGGATCCCGCACCAGATCACCGGGCTCGGCGGACTGCTGAACACCCCGGAGGTAGCCGACCTGTGGTCCGCCCTCACCGTCGTCCACGATCCCTCGCGGGCCGACGCGCTCATCCGCCTCCTCACCGGTCAAACGATGCGGATCGGCCCGCAAGATCTCCAAGTCCTCAGCGGGTGGGCGAAAGAGCTCGCCCGCAACCGCCGCCCGGAGGGCAGCGAGGCCGCGGACGGCGAGAACCCTCCCCCCGCGGGTAGGGAGGACGTCGAAACGGCGAGCATCGTCGAAGCGATCGAACACCTGCCGCCCGTCCACTACTCCCCGAAGGGCAGTGGCAATCGCCTCAGCGAGGATGCCCGGCTCCGGCTCGGCCGGCTCGCGGGGCAGCTGCGCACCATCCGCGACTTCACACACTTGCCGTTGCCGGACCTTCTCGCCGCGGCCGAACACACCCTCGGCCTCGATATCGAAGTGCTCGCCCACCGCCCGGAGCCCACCGCCCGGCACAACCTGGATGAGTTCGCCGCCGTCGCCGCGTCCTTCACCTCTGGCGTCGACGAGGCGAACCTCGGCGGGTTCCTCGCCTGGCTAGGAGCCGCCGAGGAACACGAACGTGGGTTGAACCTCGCGGAAGTGGAACCCGACCCGGGGGCCGTGCAGCTCATGACCATCCACGCAGCCAAGGGCCTGGAATGGGAGGCCGTCATCGTCGCCGGAATGGGAGAGGGGCTCTTCCCCACCCTGGAACCGAACAAACACGGCAAACGGTTGAGCACCGGGTGGCTGCGCGCCGCGAACCTGCTTCCCTACGAGCTGCGCGGAGACGCCGCGAACCTGCCGAGCTTCGACCACGAGCAGGCGCTCACGCACGCTGACATGAAGGCGGTGGACGAGGCATTCCGGGAGGAAGAGGGCGAACGCCTGCTCCGTGAAGAACGCCGCCTCGCCTACGTCGCCCTCACCCGCGCCAAGACCCACCTACTACTCACCGGTTCCTTCTGGGTTCCGGGCCGGGCCGGCGCGTATTCACCCTCGATCTTCCTCGGGGAGGCGACCCGTGCGGGGGTGGAACTGCCGGATCTGCCACCCGGCCCGGATGAGGAGGAGAACCCGCTCGGCGAGGACGGCGAGGCCGTTCCCTGGCCCCCGCCGCACCAACCGCGAACTCCGGCCCTCCCGCCAGCCGAGGAACGCGGGCTCACCCACCCCGCGGAGGAGACTGACGAGGTGATCGGCCAGTGGTACCGGCAGGCCCGGCTACTCCTGGCCGAACGGGACGCCGCGTGGCAGGCGCCCCAGCAGACGGTCGTGGAACACCTCTCGGCATCGCGCGTCGTCGCCGCCGCCCGCGACCCCGAGGAGTTCACGCTCAACCTGCGCCGCCCGATCCCCTCCCAACCCAGCGCCCGGGCCCGCAAGGGCACCGAGTTCCACGCGTGGGTGGAGCAGCACTTCAATGCGCCCGCCCTCGTCGATTGGCACCTGCTGCCCGGGGCGGATGACGAGGCCGGCGAAGCGGACCTGGAAGCGCTGCGCGAAGCCTTCCTCGCCTCCCCATGGGCCCGCCGCCAGCCCACCGCGTTGGAGGCCGACGTCGAAACAACGATCGGCGGCGTTCGGATCCGCTCCCGGATCGACGCGGTGTTCGCCGAACCCGGGGGAGGGTTCCACGTCGTCGACTGGAAAACCGGCCGCGCCCCACGCACCGCGCAGGAGCAACGGGTGCGCATGGTGCAACTGCTGCTCTACCGGCTCGCGTGGGCACGCGCGCAGAAGATCCCCGTCGATGAGGTGCAGGCGTCCTTCTACTACGTGGGCGATGACCTCACCGTCGCCGCCCCGGATCTCAGCGAAGCCGAGATTCTCGAGGAGATCACCGAACACCTCGCCGAGGTCACCGGCCAGGAGGCGCGGGAAGCCTAGTCTTCGTCCTCGAGCGGGAGTTCCACGGTCGGCATATCGTCGTCCAGGCCCTCTTCCTCCGAGCGCAGCCGTACCTGCGGCTCCGCCTCTGCCTCGGGGGCGGGCTCGCCGAGGGGGATCACTCCCGAACCGGGGGCGGCGAAGGAGCGTACGGATTCTTCGGCGCCGGCGGGAGGCGGGGTGGTTTCCGCCGCGGTCACCTCGGGGGCGACCCCG
>JAJYRV010000012.1 GCA_021793935.1 Actinomycetes bacterium
CGAGATCTCCGATCAGGCCGCCACCGTGGGCAAGGAGACGATCCCCTACCTCGTGGATGCGCTCAAGAGCGGGGAGATCAACTTCGCCGTCGAGGATCCCGACGCGCCGGAGAACATCCCCCGGATCTGGGCGGTGTGGCGGGCGAACACCCTCGGCTCGAGCGCGAAGGGGGAGCAATACTTCCTCAAGCACCTCCTCGGCGTCGATAACACCGTCGGCGCGGAGGAGACCCCCGAGGAGTTCCGCCCCAAGGACGTCACCTGGCGGGAGGAGTCACCGGAGGGCAAGATGGACCTCGTCGTCACCCTCGACTTCCGGATGACGAGCCACACGCTGCACTCCGACGTCATCCTGCCCGCAGCGACCTGGTACGAGAAATACGACCTGTCGACCACCGACATGCACCCGTTCATCCACTCGTTCAACCCCGCGATCACCACGCCGTGGCAGTCGCGCAACGACTGGGACATCTGGAAGACGATCGCCAAGAAGTTCAGCGAACTGGCCGCCCACCATCTCGGGGTGCGCAAGGACGTCGTCGCCCAGCCGCTCCAGCACGACTCGCCCGGGGCGATGGCCACCCCGCGGGGGAAGGTGCTCGACTGGAAGAAGGGCGAGTGCGAGCCCGTGCCCGGGCTCACCCTGCCGAACCTCGTGGAGGTGGAACGGGATTACACCCAGATCTACGACAAGTACACCTCCGCCGGGCCGCTGCTGGAGAAGCTCGGCATGACGACCAAGGGCATCACCTACGACGTCAAGAAGTACGTCGAGCGCCTGCGCGGGATCAACGGGGTCGCCACCACGGGGGCCGGCAAGGGCCAACCCCGGCTCGAGGAGGACCTGCACGCCGCGGAGTTCATCCTCAACCTCTCGGGGACGACGAACGGGCACATGGCCACCGAGGGGTTCAAGACCCTGGAGAAACGCACGGGCCAGAACCTGCACGATCTCGCCGCGGAGGCCGAGGGCAAACAGATCACCTTCGCCGACACCCAAGCGGCTCCGGTGCCGGTGATCACCTCCCCGGAGTGGTCCGGTTCGGAGAGCGGGGGACGGCGGTACTCGCCGTTCACGATCAACGTCGAGCGGTTCAAACCGTGGCACACCCTCACCGGCCGCCAACACTTCTACCTCGATCACGATTGGATGCTGGAGATGGGGGAGGCGCTGCCGGTGTTCCGCCCGCCGCTGGACATGACCGCTCTCTTCGGCGAACCCGCGATCGGGGCGGGCTCGAAGGAGGAGGGCATCTCGGTGCGCTACCTCACCCCGCACAACAAGTGGGCGATCCACTCGATGTACATGGAGAACTTCTTCATGATGAACCTCTCCCGGGGCGGGCAGACCATCTGGATCAGCGTCGAGGACGCCGAAGCCGCCGGGATCGACGACAACGACTGGATCGAAGCGGTCAACCGCAACGGCGTGGTCTCCGCGCGGGCGGTGGTCTCCCACCGGATGCCGCGGGGCACCGCGTTCATGCACCACGCCCAGGACCGCACGGTTAACACCCCGATCTCGGAGACGAGCGGGCAGCGCGGCGGGATCCACAACTCGCTCACGAGGATCATGCTCAAACCCTCCCACCTCATCGGCGGGTACGGGCAACTGGCGTTCGCGTTCAACTACTACGGGCCGACCGGCAACCAGCGTGATGAGGTCACGGTGATCCGCAAACGCACGAGCCCACTTCGGTACGAATAGGAGCAAAGAGCTATGCGAGTAATGGCGCAGATGGCCATGGTGATGAACCTGGACAAGTGCATCGGCTGCCACACCTGTTCGGTAACGTGCAAACAAGCGTGGACGAACCGGGCCGGCACCGAGTACGTGTGGTTCAACAACGTCGAGACCCGTCCCGGCCAGGGCTATCCCCGCGGGTATGAGGACCAGGAGAAGTGGCGCGGGGGCTGGGAACTGGGGCCGAACGGCAAACTCCGCCTCAAGGGGGGCGGGCGGATCCAGAAACTGCTCTCGCTGTTCGCGAACCCGCGGTTGCCGGGCATCGAGGATTATTACGAGCCGTGGACGTACGAGTACGACAAGTTGCTCCAATCCCCCGCCCAGGAGCACATCATCTCCGCGCCCCCGAAATCCCTCATCACCGGGGAGCGGGTGAACATCCAATGGTCGGGGAACTGGGACGACGACCTCGGCGGCACCTACGCCAACAAGGACAAAGACCCGATGATCAAGGGGATCGAGGACAAGGTGAAACTCGAATTCGAGGACACCTTCATGTTCTACCTCCCCCGCATCTGCGAACACTGCCTCAACCCCACGTGCGTGGCCTCCTGCCCCTCCGGCGCGATCTACAAGCGCACCGAGGACGGCATCGTGCTCGTCGACCAGGACAAGTGCCGCGGGTGGCGGATGTGCATCTCCGGGTGCCCGTACAAGAAGGTCTACTTCAACCACCGCACCGGCAAGGCCGAGAAGTGTACGTTCTGTTACCCCCGCATCGAGCAGGGGGAGCCCACGGTGTGCGCGGAGACCTGCGTGGGGCGCCTGCGGTACATCGGGCTCGTGCTTTATGACGCCGATCGGGTCACCGAGGCGGCATCCACGCCCAACGAGCACGACCTGTACGAGGCGCAGAAAGACATCATCCTCGACCCCCATGATCCCGACGTGCTCGAGGCGGCCGACCGGGCGGGGATCCCGTATGACTGGATCCTCGCCGCGCAGCGCTCCCCGATCTACTTCCTCATCCACACCTACGGGGTGGCCCTGCCGCTGCACCCGGAATACCGGACGATGCCGATGGTGTGGTACATCCCGCCGCTCTCGCCCGTCGTCGACGTCGTGCAGGACACCGGGTACGACGCCGAGGACGCCGACAACCTCTTCGCCGCGATCGACGCGCTGCGGATCCCCGTGGAGTATCTCGCGAACCTGTTCTCCGCCGGGCACGTGCCCACCGTGGAGCGGGTGCTGTACCGGCTCGCGGCGATGCGCTCCTACATGCGCGACATCAACCTCGGCAACGACCCCAAGGAAGGCATCGCCAACGCCGTGGGCATGACCGGGAGGTCGATGCAGGAGATGTACCGGCTGCTCGCGATCGCCAAGTACGAGGACCGCTACGTCATCCCCGCCGCCCACTCCGAGCAGGCCCACGACCTGGAATCCATCGGCACCGACTGCCCGCTCAACGGCGAAGGTGGCCCGGGGATGCTCGAGGCGATGAGCGACCAGCCGCTCGGGATGGACAACCCGGGCGTGCGCACGAGCGGCAAGACGACGCTGTTCTCCTGGTCGGGGGACCGCCCCTCGGGCATGTTCCCGCCCCGGCTCGGGACCCAGAGTTAAGGGGCGGGCATGACTGCGCTCCTGGATAAACTCTTCGACCGCCGGCGCAACACCGCGTTCGCGGTCGAGGACATCCGCGTGGTGCACGCGTGCGCCTCGTGGCTCATCAACTATCCCGATGACGACCTCATCGCCAAACTCCCCACCATCGCCGAACTCGCCGGCGGCCTCGACTCGCGGGTCGGGGCGCCGCTAGCGCGCAGCGTGGAGGCGCTCAGCGGGGACGTCATCGGCCTGCGGGAGCGGTACGTGGAGACCTTCGACACCCGCCGCAAAGGGTGCCTGTACCTCACGTACTTCTCCAACGGTGACACCCGCCGGCGCGGAATGGCGCTCGTGCGGATCAAGGACGCCTACCGCAAGGCGGGCCTGGAGGTCACCGGCGATGAACTGCCCGATCACCTCGCCCTGGTGTTGGAGTTCTCCGCGACCACCTCGGTGGAGGCGGGGATGAAGATCCTCAGCCAGAACCGCGCCGGGGTGGAACTCCTGCGCGCCCACCTGGAGCAGATCGACTCCCCCTGGTTCGGGGCGATCGACGCCGTGTGCGAGACCCTCCCGCCGATGACGAAGGACGAACGGGAGCGGATGGTCGAACTCGCCGCCTACGGGCCGGAGGAGGAGATGGTCGGCCTGAACGGGTACGGCGATTCCCACTTCGACCAGATCTACCCGGCCTCCCGGCCCGGGCCCAGTTTCTGCGGAACCGACGCCGCCCCGAGCGGGCCGCAGCCGATCACTCTGGAAAGGAGCCGGCCATGAGCCACACAACTGCCGAAATGTTGCTGTGGGTGGTCATCCCCTACGTTTCCCTCGCCCTCTTCGTGGGCGGGCACATCTGGCGGTGGCGGGAGGACCAGTTCGGCTGGACCACCCGCTCGAGCCAGATCTACGAATCGAAGCTGCTGCGGATCGGATCGCCGATGTTCCACTACGGGATCATCGGGATCTTCCTCGGGCACGCGGTCGGGCTCGGAATCCCGAAATCGTGGACCCGCGCCATCGGCCTGTCCGACCACATGTACCACCTCATGGCGATCACGATCGGGCTCGCGGCGGCGGTCGCGTGCGTGGGCGGCCTGTTCCTCCTCATCTACCGCCGCCGCACCAACCGGCGGGTGTTCGGGGCGACGACGGTGATGGACAAGGCGATGTACCTCATGCTCGCCCTCGTGATCATCTTCGGGGTGCTCGCCACCGTGGTGCACACGGCGGTCGGCTCCTACGACTACCGCGAGGGGGTCTCGATCTGGTTCCGCCAGTTCTGGACCCTGCAACCGGACCCCACGCTCATGTCGAGCGCGCCGATCTTCTTCCAGCTGCACGTGCTCTCCGCGCTCGCGATCTTCGCGATCTGGCCCTTCACCCGGCTCGTGCACGTGTTCAGCGTGCCGCTGGGATACCTCACCCGCCCCTACATCGTGTACCGCTCGCGGGGGCCGGCGAAGGCCGACCGGCGCGGCTGGGAGAAAGTGGACTTCTAGGATGCCAGCGCCCACGGCCGCGATCATCCTCGCCGGCGGGCAGGGCTCCCGGCTCGGCGGGGTGCGCAAAGCTGACCTCGTCGTCCGCGGGGAGCGGCTGCTCGACTCCGTGCTCGCCGCCACCGAGCAGTGCCGGGCGCGGATCGTCGTCGGCTACGAGGATCTCGCTGTGCCGCCCGGGGTGCTCCTCACCCGGGAAGATCCTCCCGGTTCGGGGCCCGCGGCCGGGGTCGCGGCGGGATTGGAGCTCGTGGGGGAGGCCGAGTGGGTGCTCACCCTCGCGTGCGACCTGCCCGGCATCAGCGAGGCCGTGCCCGCGCTGGTCGAGGCAGCGGGAAAGGCGAGAAGAAATGTCGACGCGATATCGGCGTCGTCGGAAAACCGGCGGGAATGGCTCGTATCAATTCACCGGAAAGAATCACTGCGGAACGCGATTATTAATCAGCCCGGCGGTGTGGTGAACTGTTCTATGCGTCGGCTGTATTCCGAATTGAATTGGGAGCAGGTGGCGGTGCCTCCCACGAGTACCCGTGATATTGACACCTGGGAGGATTTCGGCGAATGGGAACAGAAGGTAGGACGGACTTGAGCAGCGAGAAATGGACCCCCTGGATCAACGAGGTGTGCGCCCAGTTGGGGGTCGAACCGGCGCTGGTGGACGTGCCGCTCGTGCATGAGCTGACGAAGAACATCGCCCACCGCTACGACCGCCCGATGGCGCCGGTCGGCTCCTACATCATGGGGATCGCCCTCGGGGCGGCCCTTGCGAGCGACCCGGCGGCCGATCCCGCGGAGCTGCTCGAGGATTTCGCGGCGAAGATCGAAGCCACCCTCCCGCCCCCGAGCAACTGATCCGGCTGTGAGCTCCACTGCCGCCCCCGGCGAGATCCTCAGGTTCGAGGAGTATCTCGACTCGGTGCTCCAGCGCGTGCGCCCGCTCGCCGCGGTGAGCCTCCCGCTCTCGGCGGCCGCGGGGCGCCGAGCGGCCGCGGCGGTGCACGCGCAGGACCCGGCGCCGGGGTTCACCAACTCCGCGATGGACGGGTTCGCCGTCAACACCGCGGACCTCCCCGGCGCGGGCGAGGCGACCCTGCCGGTATCGGCGGATATCCCCGCGGGGCGGTCGGGCACCTGGGCGCCGGGGACCGCGGTGCGGATCATGACGGGCGCGCCGCTGCCCGAGGGCGCGAACACCGTGATCCCCGTGGAGTTCACCGACCACCCGAGCACGCGCGCGCCGCTCCCGGGCGCCGTGCGGGTCCCGGGCGATTGGCCCGCGGGCCGCAATGTTCGCGTCGCCGGTTCCGATGTGAGGGCGGGGGAGGAGCTCCTCGCGGAGGGCACCCGGCTCGACGGCGCGGCCCTCGCCGCGCTCGCGGGGGTCGGCATCTCCCGGGTGAAGGTGTGGCCGCAGGTGCGGGTCGGGGTGATCGTCACCGGCGATGAAGTTGTTACTGAGAACCCCGGGCCCGGCCAGGTGCTCGATTCCAACTCCCTGCTCATCGGGGCGGGGATCGCGCAGTTCGGGGGCGCGCTGACCCGGGCCCACACGAGCAGCGACGATCCGGAGGCCTTCGATGCTCTCGTCACCCGGACCGCGGGCGAGGTTGATCTGCTCCTCACCACCGGCGGGGCCTCCGTGGGAGCCCACGACGTCGCTCGGCACGTGCTCAGCGCCCGCGGCGTGAACTTCTCTTCCGTCGGGATCCAACCCGCCAAGCCGCAAGGGTTCGGAGTGATCGACGGCGTTCCGGTCGCCGCGTTGCCGGGAAACCCCGGCGCCGTGCACACGAGCCTGCACGTCATCGTGCGCCCCGTTCTCGCCGCGCTCGGCCACCTGCTGCTGCCCGCCCCCGAGGCGATGGTCGTGACCGAGGGTTGGGCGGCGCGGGCGGGCATGCGCCAGTTCGTGCCGGTGCGCATCGACGGAAATCAGATCACGCCCGTGATCCCGGGTGGGGTGGCGGCGCACCGGGTACGTTCCCTCGCGCTCGCCGAAGGGCTGGCGAGCGTGGCGCCGGAACTCACGGAAGTGAAACCGGGAGATCTGCTGCCGGTGATCCGCACCCGCTAATCGGTGTAGGTGAACGCGCCTGCCAGCACGGTCTGCGAGCCGTCTTCGAAGACGATCCGCACGTCTGCCTCGCCTCGCTCGTGGGCGGGGGTCCGGGCCGTGATCCCGCCGCGGCGGTCGATCGAGAACTCCCCTGCGCTCGCCTCACCGAAGAAGACCTCGGTGACCGTTTTCTCCCCGGGGAACTCCACGACCTCGGGGCGGTGCTTCTTATCGCCGGTGGCCTCTGCGCGGTAGTAGATCGTCGGCACACCCCACGTCAGCACCGACCCGGTGCGGGTGAGGGCTACGGAGTGGTTCACCCCGGCGTCGATGGCGGCGATGTTCTCCAGATCGGGAATGACCGTGGGCTCGTCGATCCCCGTTCTGGGATCACGCACGCGTTCCTCGGTCGCGAACCCGAGACCGCCGAGGTTGTCGGTGCCGGAGGCGGACACGTGCCCGCTGGGCGCCAGGCGCAACGTGTACTGGTCGCCGGCGGCGAGGTCGAGGAACTCTCGGGAGTGATCGACGTCGAAGGAGCCCCCCGTGATCGTGTGCCCGCCCTCGCCGTCCTCGTGCTCGGCCGACACCCTGATGGTCCCCTCCAGGAGCGTGCCCTCATCCGTGAGGAGCGCGGTTCCGTAACCGTCCCCGACGCGGATGATCCGCGCGAGGCCGGCGAGATCGGGAGCGATGCGGGTGGGTTCGGGCACAGGAAGGATGTGGTAGTCCGAATCCCGGTCCGCCAGGACGACCCCCCAGGCGTAGAGTTCCCCGTTCCCGCCCAACGCGGTCGAGAGGTTACCCGACGCCGCGACGTGGGTCATCGGCGCGGGTGCCGGGATCGATACGGGATCGGTGGTCGCGAAGTCGGCAGCAGGACCAAGGCGTCCCTCGAATCCCTTGCCCCAACCGTAGAGCTTCCCGTCGCGGGTGAGCGCGAGCGCGTGTTCCGGGCCCGCGGTGATCTGGGTGATGTCGGCGTCGCCGGTGCGGACTTCGACCGGTCGCGGACGGTCGTACTGGGTCCCGTCGCCGAGGGTGCCGAAACCGTTCCCGCCCCAACTGAACACGCGGCCGTCCTCGGCGAGCGCGAGTGAGTAGTAGTCTCCCGCTGAGACCTGGGTGATGTGGGCGCCGTCCATGGGCGTGCCCGAGGTGTCCACCCGGATGGGCTGGGAACGGGGAATCGTCGTGCCGTCGCCGAGCTGCCCGTCGGTGTTGTTGCCCCAGGCGAATACCCGCCCGTCGTCGCCGAGTGCCAGCGTGTGGTCGGCCCCGGCGGAGATCTCGATGATGTGCGGATCGAACGCAGCGGCGGGGATCGTCACCTTATCGCCACCGGAGGTGGAACCCTGCGTACGGGATAGGTCGGTGGTAGTGCCCGGCCGGAGCAGGAGCACCGCCATCGCCGCGCACACGAGAGCGATGAGACCAGCAAGGACCCAGTATCTAACGCGCGTCACGTTGCTGCCTTTCTTCCCAGGTGTACGTGAAAGCCTCGTCGAGCACGAGTTCGGTGGAACCGGTGCACACCACCGCCGCGTCGAGCGTCGTGGAGGGGTGCCGGGGCGGGGCGCTGCTCCTGCGGTCCCGCGCCGAGTCTCGGCAACCAGGTCCGGCCCCATCGGAAGAGCTCCCCGCGGGTGAGGGGCTCGGTGTCGCCGGTCCACTCCCCGCTCCTCACCGTGAGGACGTCGACGGCGGCGCCGCGCAGGCCGCTGTGACCCCCGGTTCGCCGGGATCGTTGGTTTTGCACCAATCCAGATTAGAGCACTGTTACCCTTGCTCGGACCGCCCTAGGACCCTTGGCCCGGTTCGGGCAGGGCATATTCTGATTAGGTGGAACGCATGAGCAACGAACGCCCCGTGGAACCGCCCCTCACCCCGCGGGCTGAGGAACAACCCGAACTCGATTCAAAAACTGCGCGCGGCGTGGCGTGGATCTGCCGTTCCCGCGCCCAGATGTGGGAGGTCCTCGCCGAAGTCCTCGGCGAACCCACCGATGAGCGGGTGGATCTGCTGCGCTCAGGGGACCTCGAGCACCAGTTGCAGGAGGCGATCGAGTGGCTCGGGGACGACGCCGGGCGGTTCCTCGACACCGAGATGATGCTCGGCCTCATCGGGCGGCGCTCGAAACGGCTCGAGGTCGAGGCCGATCGCGCGGATCGGCGCGCGAAGTTCGCCGAACTGTTCGGCCCCGGGGCCCCGTTCGAGGACGGACATACGCTCCTGGTCACCCGGGCCGCCGAGCTCGCCGCGAGCTGCCGGGAGGAAGCGGCGGCATGGGCGGGGGAGAATGGCGAGGAGGCGAAGGCCCTGCGGATGGCTCAGGCGAAGGTGATCGAGGAAGACCTCGCGAACGTCATCCCCCAGTGGGCGCACGACCTCGACGAGGCAGCCACGCACCCGTTCGGGCGGATGTGCGCGCGGTTCACCGTGTCGGTGCTGAGCATCGAATCCGGCCGCGATTTCGAATCCACTGTCTTCCGCGGCGCGGCGCCACTGACGTTCTCCGAATAGAAATCGAGGATACGGCCATCGAGAACTGCCGGAAGCCGTTCACATCGCGATTCCAGCAGCCTCCGGCAGTTCCCGATGCCGGAATAGGCGCCGGAAGGCCCTCAGAACCCCGCGAGACCCCGCTGAGGAGGAGCGCACTTCCGCAGGAAGCGACCTTGGGGAATAACTCAGAATAAGGCATGGAGAAATAGCTTTATTCGCGTTTCTGTTGGTCACTAAATAAGTAACTAATTCGGCGCGTAATTCCGCGGGACGTTAGTCCTTATTTGAGGGAAAACCGCGGGTAATGTGAAGGGGCACGCCAGAAAGAATTCCCCGTTGTGAAGGAGCAATCTATGGCGAAGGTAGGCCTCACGCTGCACCGGCGTCCCCCCTCGGAAAGTTCAGAGGTTCTTGTTCCTGGGGATGAGGGATACCAGCCCAAATGGGGGATGGTCATCGACCTGCAGAAGTGCGTGGGGTGCGATTCGTGCACCATCGCCTGCAAGGTGGAGAACCGCACCCCGCCGGGGGTCTCCTATAACGTCGTCTTCGAGGAGGAGACCGGCGAGTTCCCCAACGTCAAGCGCACCAACGTGCCCCGCCCCTGCATGCAGTGCGACAGCCCGCCGTGCGTGTCGGTGTGCCCGGTGAACGCGACGTACAAGGCCGAGGACGGCACCGTCGTCATCGACGCCGACCGGTGCATCGGCTGCCGCTATTGCATCACCGCCTGCCCGTACGGGGCGCGCTCCTTCGATTTCGGCACCTCCTACGAGGACGAGATGCAGGGCGCGGAAGAAATCGTCGTCCCGGACTACGGGGCCGAACAGGGCAAGCGGACGAGCAAGTTCACCTCCCCGGTGGGAACGGTGCGTAAGTGCACGTTCTGCACCCACCGCCTCGAGCGCGGGGAGGAGCCCGCGTGCTGCGAGACCTGCATCGGTGACGCCCGCTACTTCGGGGACCTCAATGACCCGAATTCCGTGGTTGCGAAACTCGCAGCGGACCCCCGCGCCTTCCGTTTGAAGGAAGAGTTCGGCACCGCACCCCGCGTCTACTACTTGAGATGAGCCCCGCGATGAGCACTGAAGTGAAGTCCCCGACCCCTGCCCCGACGGAGCGCCGACCATCCCTATGGCAGCGCATCGTGGCCGATCACAAGCGACGTTCCGACATTGCGTATGCCGACTCCACGCTCCCGCGCTCGGTCATCAACCGACGCAAGATCATGTGGTACGCGGCGCTCGTGTTCATCATCGCGCTGACGATCGGCCCCGCGATCAACCGGCTCGTCAACGGCCTGGAGGTCACCGACCTCACGAGTCAGATGCCCTGGGGCGCGTGGGTGGCGTTCTACATCTTCTTCGTCGGACTGTCCGCCGGAGCGTTCATCCTCTCCTCCCTCGCATCGGTGTTCGGCATGGTCCAGTTCGACCGCATCGGCCGTGCGGCGCTGGCGAGCGCGATCGTTTCCATGGGCGTCGCGCTCGTCTTCATCGGATTCGACCTGGGCCGGTGGGACCGTGCTATCTCTACGCTCTACCACTTCCACTGGACCAGCCCGTTGTCGTGGGAGGTGCGCTTCTACATCATGTACATCGCGCTGCTCATCGCCGAGCTCGTCATCGCGCTCCTCATCCACCGACGCATGATGCGCAGTATCCCCAAGGGCCATCGGCTGCTGAAGATCCTCGGGATCATCGGCCTGCCCCTCGCGATCTTCGGAGTGCACGGCGGTACGGGAACGATCTTCGCCGTGGTCCAAGCACGTGGAATGTGGTTCGGGGGGTTGTTCCCGGTCATCTTCGTGCTCTCCGCGGTCGTCTCCGGCACCGCGTTGTTGACGATCGTGTACTACGTACAATCCCGTGCCGTGGGACGGCCGGTAAACAAGTCCCTCATCAAGAACCTCGCCATCGTGCTCTCCGCGGTCCTGGCGATCGATCTGGGACTGACGTTCTATGAGTTCATCATCCCGTTCCTCGCTGACCACACCGAACTTGCGACGATGACCGTGCAGATGAGCGGACCGTTCTGGTGGACGTTCTGGATCGTGCAACTGCTCATCGGCATGATCATCCCCTTCGCGATCACGATCTCCGCGCTGAAGAAGAAGCCCGGGGCGGTCGTTTTCGCCTCCGTGCTGACGGTGATCGGGATCGTCGCCGTCCGGTTCAACATCGTCGTCCCCCCGCTGATCCCACCGGTCATCGAGGGATACCCGATGAACGACTACTTCCCCACCCTCAATGAGATCGCCGTGAGCGTATGTTTCATCACCGCAGGCGTCCTCGCTTACTCGCTGATCGCTGAGTTCCTCCCGATCCACGAACCGGATCCCGCGGAACGTGAGGAACTGAAGTTGGCCGACGCAACCGCGGCCCCGGAAGGAAATGACTGATGACCGAGCAGAACACCCCGGCCCCGCAGACCGACAAGCCTCGCGGCCCCAAGCGCCGCACCGTCATCGGTGTGGGAGGGGGGATCGCGGGCGCCGGCGCGCTCGGCGTGATGTTCCACGAGGGCTTCCCGGGCCGGTACGAACAACCGACTGAGCACGGCAAGGGAGACGCCGACGACGCCTACTCGGCGAAGGACGTCATCTACTCGATGTGCATGCAGTGCAACACCTTCTGCACGATCAAAGTGCGCCTCACCGACCCCGGGGAGACGGAAGCGACCTCCCTCGTTCGCAAGATCGCCGGGAACCCCTACTCCCCGCTGACGGTCCAACCCCTCTCGGCGATCCCGTACGACACCGACCCGGAAGCGGCGGTCAAGGGGATCGGGAACATGTCCCGCGATGCGAAATCCCGCTCGGGTGGGATCGCCTGCCTCAAGGGGCAGGCGGGCCCCCAGATCGTGCACGACAAGCGCCGGATCACCTCCCCGATGAAACGCGTCGGGGAGCGCGGCAGCGGCGAATGGCAGACGATCACCTGGGAACAGGCGATGAGCGAGATCCTCGACGGCTCCGACCTGGGCACCCCCGGCATCCGCGAGTGGTGGGCCTACGCGCCGGAAGAGGAGGTCATGTCCGACTGGGAGAAGGTCGAGGACGGCGAGATGTCGGCGGAGGAGTTCGAGGCCGCGTGGGGCGATAAACTCATCGACCCCAAACGCCCCGAGCTCGGCCCGAAGGCCAACCAACTCGCCCTCATCACCGGCGACCGCCAACCCCTGCTCGGGGAATGGTTCATCAACCAATCCTTCGGATCGACCAACCAGTTCAACCACGGGGGCACGTGCGGGGTCACCGGCGTGCAATCCAACGTGCACATGCTCCCCACGACGAAGCACAAACGCATGTACATCGACATCGACTACTGCGAGTACATGGTCGTGTGGGGCACCGAGCCGCTCACCGCGCAGAAGGGCCCGACCTGGCTCGCCCCGCGGATCTCCGTGGCGCGGCAACGGGGGATGAAGATGGCCGTCGTCGACCCGCGGATGTCGAAAACCGCGGAGAAGGCCGACGCGTGGCTCCCGGTGCAGCCGGGCAAGGATATCGACCTCGCCTACGCGATGATCCGGTGGATCATCGACAACGAACGCTACGACGAGGCCTACCTGCGCGCGCCCGGACCGAAGGCCGCGGAAGCGGTCGGCGAGCCGACCTGGTCGGACGCCACCCACCTCGTCGACGTCGACGACGAAGCTCGCCCGAAGGTCTCCGCCGTCGACCTCGGGCTGCTGCCCGCGCCGGAGGTGGAAGAAGGGGCGCCGCCGCCGGAGCTGGAAGCCGTCGTCGCTATTGATGGTGAACTCGTGGCGGCGAGCGAGGCAGACGGACCCGCCGACCTCGACGTCGACATCGTCCACGAGGGGCGCCGGCTGCGGTCGGTGTTCTCCCTGCTCGCCGAGCGGGCCCGGGAGCGCACGGTGGAGGAGTACTGCGAGGCGGCCGGGATCGATCCGGAGCAGGCGATCGAGGTGGCCCGCGAACTCACCTCCCACGGCAAACGCGCCGGGATCATGAGCTACCGCGGCCCGGCGATGCACTCGAACGGGTACGACGCCGTCCGCGCGATCGGATACCTCAACTTCCTCATCGGCAACCACGACTGGAAGGGCGGGCACATCTCTGGTCAGAAGACCTACTCCACCCGCCAGGGTCGCTACGATCTGGACACCGTTCCCGGCGGGTACACCCCGTGGGGGATCCCGGTCACCCGGGAGAAGGTGCGCTACGAAACGACGTCGTTCTTCGCCGAGGACGGCTACCCCGCCCGGCGCCGGTGGGTGCCCTTCACCGGTAACGCCTGCCACGAGGTGATCCCCTCCGCGGCCGCCGGGTATCCCTACTCCCTCAAGGCGCTGTTCTTGAACCGGCACTCGCCGCTGAACTCCTCCCCCGGGGCGCACCGGAACGCCGAGCGGCTGAAGATGACGGACAAGATCGAACTCGTCGTCGCCTTCGACATCACCGTGGCGGATTCGGCGATGTACGCCGACTACCTGCTTCCGGACCTCACCTACCTGGAGAAGTTCACCCAGGAGGGGATCTACCCCTCCCAGCAGTACGCCGTCACCCAACTCGGCCAGCCCACCACCCGCGCCTACCGCGGCCCGCGCACCACCGAGGAGACCTTCATCGACCTCGCCAAGGCGATGGGTCTGCCCGGGGTGGGCAAGGACGCGTTCGGGCCGGGCACCTCCTTCGACGCCAGCGAAGATTACTGGCTCAAGCTCGCCGCGAACGTCGCCTACGACGGGGAGGAGCCGGTGCCCGACGCCAGCGCCGAGGAGGAGGAGATCTTCGCCGGCGCCCGCGAGAAGGCGCTCGGGGACACCTTCGACCTCGCCCGCTGGCAGGAGGCGGTCACGGGCGAGGAGTGGAAGAAGGTCGTCACCGTGCTCAACCGAGGCGGGCGCTTCACCGGGCAGGCCGAGGAACGGGCCGACGGGTACGAGGGCGAATGGTTGAAATACCGCTACGAGGGGCTGTGCCAGTTCTACGACAACCCGACCGCGGCGCTCACCGACTGCATGACCGGGGAGTACTTCGACGGGCTCGCCAAGATCCGCCCCGTGCAGAAATCCGATGGCAGCCTCGTTGACGCGAGCGAGGAGTTCCCGCTGCAGTTCACCAACTGGAAGTCGCGCACCCAGGGCACCTACCGCACGGTGAACTCCGCGTGGCTGCGGGAGGTGAAACCCGAGAACTACCTGTGGATCTCCGCCCGCGACGCCGCCGCCCGCGGCATCGAGAGCGGGGACGCGGTGCGGATCACCTCCGCGAGTGCGACGGTGGAAGGCACCGCCCACGTCCTCCAGGGGATCCGGCCCGGAGTGGTCGGTGCGGACAGCGCCTTCGGCCACAAGGGCTACGGCGCCTCCGACGTCGTCATCGACGGTCAGCGGATCGGCGCGGTGCGTGATTACGGTCATTCCGAATCCGCCCGCCGGATCATCCCGGGGCAGGAAGAGACCGGGTACGCGCCCTCGCGCAGCCGCGGGTTCCCCGTGAACATCCTCCTGGAAGAGGATTCGGTGGACGGCGGGGGCGGCCTCGTCGACCCGATTGGGGGCGGGGCGGCGCAACTGAACACGTGGGTCCAGGTCGAAAAGATCTGAAGGATCCGGTGACGACGACGCCCAGCCCACCGGACGGCGCGGCCCGTCCGGTCCGGGTCGTGCGCGCCGCCCACGAGGCGCCCGGAAAGCTCCGCATCACCTGCTCCCGAGTGGAGCCGGGGGAGGGGGACTATCCCCTCAGCTGCCTCGCCCACCTCGGCGCGGAGACCCTCGCCGCCGCGTCCGTGCGGGTCGCCGACGGCGATACCCGGCGGATCACCCTCGCCCGCGGTGACTGCGCGAGCTGCCCCCTCGCGCACGGAGACGTTCCCGCCCAGGTGGACCGCGCCGTGTCGGCGGCGGCGGACCTGCTGGAGCGTTCCGGGGCGGGCGGGCAGGACGTGGTCGAGGTCGTTGAGGTCGGGGAAGAGCAGCCTGCTGGTACGCCGCGCCGCCCGCGCAACAGCGGCGTCTCCCGGCGGGACCTACTGTTCGGCGGCCGGGCGAGGGCCGAGGAGGAGCAGGGCCTGACCGTGCCCGCCCCGACGGCGGAACGAGGGGTGCTGCTCGCCGCCCTGCCGGGCGCCGTCGTCGACCATCCGGTCGCCTCGCCCGGGTGCACGGGGTGCCGGATCTGTGAGCAGGTGTGCCCGGAGAAGGCCATCGGGTGGTCCGGGATCGGCAGCAACGGCCTGCTGTGGGTCTCCCCCGCGGACTGCACCGCGTGCGGGATCTGCGTGCAGGCCTGCCCGGAGGACGTGCTCGACCTCGCCGCGGTGACACCGGCGGATGCGGGCCACCAGTTGGCCCGGATCCAACCGCGGGGTTGCACGAAGTGTGGTCGGGGCCTGGCCCCGGGGGAGCAGGAGGTGTGCACCGCCTGCTCCAGCCGCCGCAGCCTACTGGACGACGTGTGGAAACACCTCGGCGAGTAGCGGCCCTCTCACCAGCGGTCGATGACCGCCTGCGCGAGCGCGGCGAGTTGGCCTGCGGCGCGGTCGGTTCCGGCGAGCGCGGCGCGTTGGGTCTCACTGCCGGGTTGAGTGGTGAGAGCATCGGTGAGCGCGCCTAGCTGCCCGCTGATATTCGCCAGTTCCCGCGCCAGCTCCCGCTTGGGATCGGTCATCGCGGCGGCGACGGCCTCCCGCACCCACTCGGAGGTGTGCTCATACCCGGCCTCGCGCGCCGCCCCGCGCCAGGCGTTCCATTCCTCGAACGTCAACCCGATCGCGGCGGTGTGCGTGCGCTGTTGCGCCTCGTGTGACATCGTGCCTCTTTTGGTTGCCCGGATCTTCCCGTACCAGTCTCCCACGGGGGCGTATCCTGGGAAGACGCCTGCGGGGGATTGGGGGTGGAAGATGTTTCGCGATCGCCGTGAGGCCGGGGCGGCGCTGGGCCGCGAGCTCGCCCACGTCGGGGCCCGGGCTCCGGTCGTGGTCGGCCTCGCCCGCGGGGGCGTGCCGGTCGCCCGCGAGGTCGCCGATGTGCTTGGCGCCCCGTTGGACGTGCTCGTCGTGCGCAAACTCGGCGCGCCCGGGCGCGAGGAGTTCGCCCTGGGCGCGATCGGGGAAGGGGTGCGGGTGATGAACGATCGCGCCGTGCGTGCCTTGCGGGTGAGCGAGGAGCAGATCGCTGCGATAGAAGAACGCGAACGCCGGGAACTCGAGCGCCGGACCGCGATGTACCGCGGCGGGCGGGCACCGGTGGAGCTGCGGGGCAGGGTGGTCGTCGTCGTTGACGACGGGATCGCTACCGGCGCGAGCGCGATCGCCGCGTGCGAGGTCGCCCACGCCCGCGGAGCCGACCGGATCGTCCTCGCCGCGCCCGTGGCGCCCGCGGACTGGCAACCGGGGCCGGAGGCGCCCGTGGACGAGCTCGTCACCGTGATCAGGAGCCGGGAGCTCAGCGCGATCGGCCGGTGGTACGAGGACTTCTCGCAGGTGACCGATTCCGAGGTGATCGCGGCCCTCGGGCGCTAGGGCAGGTTCTGCCGGCGCAGCACCGCGCGCAGGCGGGGAGCGAGGGAGACCCCGCTGGCGCCGAACACTTCCGGGATGGGCGGGTTCGACGGGGTCCACAAGGTGTCCAGGCTCGCGATCGGGCTTCCGTGGGAGAGGAACTGTTCGGTGGGGGAGAGCTCCCGGATCGCGATCGCGGCGACGTGGTCGCGGAACTCGGTGGCGAACTCCCGGTAGATCATCGGGTCGTGCTGACCGTCGTCGCCGATGAGGATCCACCTGATGTGGGGGAACTCCGCGCGCAGGCGGCGCAGGGCGGTTCGTTTGTGTTCCTGCCCGGAGCGGAACCAGCCGGTGTTCGTCGGGCCCCAGTCCGTCATGAGCATCGGCCCGCGGGGGTAGTTGCCTCGGCGCAGGACGTGGTCGAGGGCGGGCATGATGTTCCACGCCCCGGTGGACAGGTAGAACACCGGGGTTCCCGGATGGTCCACGAGGAGGTCCTGATACATCTGCGCCATCCCGGGCACGAGTTGGCGCGCCCGGACGTGCCGGACGAAGGAATGCCAGGCGGCGATGAGCGGTCGGGGGATGGAGGTGACCATGACCGTGTCGTCGATGTCGGAGACGATCCCGAGCCGGGCGTCGTCGTCGACGATGAGGACCGGTGCCTTGGCGGGGCGGGCGGAGGCGGTGAGCACGTCCACCTCCTGCCAGCCCGGCGCGAGATCGTGGGTGGGGATGGTGTAGTCGAAATATCCCGACCGGTCGGTCTTCGTGCGGTACTCCGCCTCCCCGATCCGGATCCGCACGGGGATGTAGCCCACGGGGGCGGTGATGTAGGAACGCCAGCCCCGCTGGTTGAACACCGCGCGGGCGAGCTCC
>JAJYRV010000333.1 GCA_021793935.1 Actinomycetes bacterium
CCGATCTCGCGGTCAGTCGCATCGCTTCGCGGGAGGAAACGGCCTTCTGCGCGGCGTCGACGGTGACGATGACCATCGCGAGTTCGGGGGCCTCGACTGCTTCGGCGTAGGACGTGGCGTCGTCCGTTCCGGCGTGCCACATCGCGACGTCGGAGATGATCGAGCGCGTGGCGGAGCCGGAGCCGCGCCGGGCGAGGCGGGAAAGGGCGCGGGGGTCGAGGTCGAGCCCGTAGGCCCGCGAGGCCGCGAGGGCGAGGGCGGCGAAACCGGAGGCGGAGGAGGCGAGCCCCGCCGCCGTGGGCGCCTCGTTGTGGGAGACGACCCTCGCGCGCTCGCCCGACCCGGCGAGGTCGCGCACGAGGTCGAGGAAGCGTTCCACGCGGCCGGTGGCGACCTCCCCGGCCGCTGCCCCGTTGAGTTGGAAGGCGTCGCGTTCGCCGCCGAGGGTGACCCTCGTCGTCGTCGGGTAGGCATCCAGCGTGAGGGAGAGCGAGGGCGCGACGGGAAGGATGAGGTCCTCATCGCGTTTGCCCCAGTACTTGATGAGGGCAATGTTGGGGTAGGCGCGGGCGGTGACCACAGGGTGTCCTTCGTGACGTTGTTTAGCGGGAACTGCTGACGTTCATCGTCCACACGCTCGGGGCGCCGGCCTCGCGGAGGTCGGCGGCGAGGCGGCGCGTATCAGCGCCGGAAGGGGCGAGGGCGAGGACGCAGCCCCCGAGCCCGCCGCCGGTGAGTTTCGCGCCGAGCGCCCCGCTGTGGAGGGCGGCGGCGACGAGGTTGTCGAGTTCGGGGATCGAGACGCCGAGGTGGCCGAGCAGCTCGTGAGCGGCGCTCATCCCCCGCCCGACGGCGGCGAGGTCACCGTCGCGGAGGGCATGCTCGCCCTCGGCCGCGAGGTCGGCGAGGGAGGCGATGATGCGATCGACGGTGCCGAGATCGGTCTCGTGCAGCGCGCGCACGCCCGCGACGGCGGTCGCGGTGGATCCGGGCACTCCGGAATCGGCGAGCACGAAGGACAGGTCGGAACCGATCGCCAGGGGGCGGATCCGCCCCTCGTGGAACTGGATCGGGCCGCTGGCGAGCACGGTGCGGGCGTCCAGGCCGCTGGGGTTGCCGTGCGCGTGGCGTTCGGCTTCCTGGGCGATGTCGAATCGGGCCGCGCCCTCGAGGGTCATCTCGTAGGCCCCGGCGACGGCTTCGGCGATAGCTGCGGCGACCGCCGCGGAGGATCCCAGCCCCCGGTCCGGGGGGATGTCGGAGCGGATCCGCACCTTGACGCCGCGCACGGCGATGCCGTTGCGGGAGCGGAGGTGTTCGAGGGTGGCGTGGATCGCCGTCACCACGGGCCCGAGCCGGTGCGGGGCGCCGCTGGTCGCCCCGGTGTACAGGTCGGAGTCAACGAATCTGCCCTCCGCCGCGACGGCGCGGACGGTGGCGTTGAGGCCGGGTACGGGCATCGCGAGCGCGGGGGCGCCGTAGACGACGGCGTGTTCGCCCACGAGGATCGTCTTCGCGTGGGCTCGGCCGATTCCGACGGGCGAGGAGTCGATGTAGCGCGGTGGCGCATGATCGAGTGTCGCGTTCATTCGGTTCCGTTCAATTGGTGAGCAGCGGCCGACCACCCAGTTTATCTCTCGGTGCCCCGGTTTCCGGTGTTTACCGGTGTGTCCTCACCAACACTCTACGAATGATTCACTTCTTGCGGGCGGGCTACACTCTACTGCGGCGGCCCGCCGGGCTCACCTCATCCTCACAGCAAGGAGCGCGACCGTTGTCCACCCCGATCATCTTCGACTGCGACACCGGCGTGGACGACGCTCTCGCAATCCTCTACGGGGCGCACAACGGTGCCGACTTCGTGGCGTGCACCGTCACCCATGGGAACGTTCCGGTGCAGATCGGCACCCGGAACACGTTGACGGTCCTCGACGCCGTCGGGCTCGATCAGGTGCCCGTGTTCGCCGGTGCTGCGCGTCCGCTGGCGCAGCCGCTGCGGACCGCTGAGCACGTGCACGGTGAGGACGGCCTGGGCAATACCCACCCCACGCCGTCACCGCGTGCCCCGGGGTCTTCACCGGCAGCGGTGGAACTCGTACGCCTGGCGGCCGAGCGCCCGGGCGAACTCACCCTCGTACCCGTGGGGCCGCTGACGAACATCGCGCTCGCGTTGATGCTCGACGAAGACTTCGCGCGCAACATCAACCGCGTGGTGCTCATGGGCGGGGCGATCGGGGTGGCGGGCAACGTGGGTGCCGCCGCGGAGGCGAACACCTTCTGCGATCCGGAGGCGGCTCAGCTCGTGCTCGACGCGCCGTGGGAGGTGACCTGGGTGGGCCTGGAGGCGACGATGCGCACCGGCCTGACGCCGGCGATGATCGAGCGGCTCGCCGGGACGCGCACGCCGGAGGGGAAACTGCTGTGGAACGCGATGCAGTTCTACATCGGCCGGTACGAGCAGAACCTCGGGCGGCGCACGTGCATGCTCCACGACCCGCTCGCGATGGCGCTCGCGCTCGACCCCGGACTCGCGACCTACCGCCACGTCCCGGCGGCGATCGAACTGCGCGGGGAGCACACCCGCGGGCAGGTGGTCGCCGATCTGCGCCCCTCCGCTCGGCTGGGCCCGCAGCGCGCGGGCGACGGCGGCGTTGTTTCCTTCGTCGATGACCTCGACGTCGAGGAGTTCCACGCGCGGTTCCTCGCCGCGTTCGGCGTCTAGGGCCCCGCGGCGCCGCCGGTTTTGGTCCCCGCGCCGCCGGGCCCTGCCCCGGAGCGGGGCCTGCGCCGGGGCAAGGCCTTCCCCGGGGGGCGGGGCCTGCGCCGGGACAGGCCTTCCTGGGTCTCGATTGCGGCAACAATTGACGCAAACGGCACCCGATCCCAAAAACCCCAACGAACTGGGTCCCGATCGCCGCAACAATTACCGCAAACGGCACCCACGGCACATGCGAGCGGGGCCTCCCCTGGAGCAAGACCCTACCTGGGACCCGATCGCCGCAACAATTAACGCAAACGGCACCCGATCCCAAGAACCCCAACGAACCGGGTCCCGATCGCTGCAACAATTACCGCAAAGGGTCCCCACGGCGCAGATGGCGCAGATGGCGCGGGAACCGCAGCCGATCCCGGCGCGGGTCGTCGCGGCCCCGCGGCGGTTACGCTTCCGGTACCCGGTAGGTGAGCGTCGCGGAGGCCTGCGCGCGGGGTTTGATGGCGATGA
>JAJYRV010000334.1 GCA_021793935.1 Actinomycetes bacterium
CTCCGGTGAACCACCGGATCTCATCTACGCCGACCGGAGCCAGGTCGGCAGCCTCGCAGCCCGGGGAGCACTCATCCCCCTGGAATCGTGCATCGATGGCGAACAGATTGATCTTGACCAGTACGTAGACTCCGCGGTTGAGCAGGTGAACATCAACGGCAGCGTCTATGGCATTCCGGAATTCAACTCCGTGCAGGTGACGATGGCGCACGCCGAACTACTCGAGGAGGCGGGAGTCATCATTGAGGACGTCAATGGTTCCGATCGGGAGGCGATGGCGGCGGCGAGCACGGCTCTGCTGGAGGTGATGGACGGCGACGACGCTATCGGCGTGGATTCCAAGCTCCCCGAATTCCTTCCCCTGTGGGCGAAGGCTGGTGGAGTGGATCTCGTGAGTGAAGATGGTCGCACCGCCCAACTCGATGCTCCCGAAGTGGCCGAGGCCCTCGAGTGGGCGGTGGGGCTCTATAACGACCAGGGCGGGTTCAGCGCTGTCAAGTCGATCCGCGACTCAGCGGACTTCTTCGGCGCAGAAAACCAGTTCGCCACGGACTCGCTCGGGGCAATGCCGATGGAGCAGTGGTATATCAATGTGCTCAACGACGTCTCCCCCGAAACCCCGATGGCCTTCGATACCGTTCGCGATACCAGCGGCGAACCGCTCGCGTACACCTCTGGCTCCGCTTGGGCCGTGGCGGCCGGGGCGGAGAACCCCGAAGCGGCATGCCGTTGGGCCAAGGTGATGACCTCCGTCGATACGTGGAAGGCCGCGGCCCAGGCGCGCCTGGACGCCCGAGAGGATGAAGGAAAGCCGTTCACGGGAGTCCTCACCGGCAACGCGGACGCCGATGAGCAGATCAAGGGGATGACGACCCCGGGCGGCGATCCGTGGGACGCTGCGGTCGAGGCGATGTATGAGGCGAACGAGCACGGGTTTGCGCTTCCCGCAAATCCGGCGGACGCGGAGTTCATGGACGCGATGAAGGACGCGGTCAATAAGGTTCTCGACGGCAAGGCAGAGCCCAAGGACGCATTAGCTCACGCCCAGCAGGTTGCTCAGGAGGCGTTGGACGACGCGTGGGAGAGGCTCGACGGTGACGAGTAATGGTGGGAACGACGCCGTCAGCGGGCCGCGCGGACTACGTCCGCCCCGGCCGCCAGCCCCGCCGCGCACCCCGGGTCGTCGCGGAACCGGGCACCGCTGACCCTCGGCCTGGGCAGCGCAAGCGCAAGCGCCGGGAAACGTTAGCAGCATTCGGGTTTCTCAGCCCGTGGTTGCTGGGGTTCTCCGTCTTCACCGCCTGGCCGATCTTCTACTCTGCCTACCTCGCTTTCACCGATTACGACGTCATCAATGATCCGAACTTCGTTGGCGTCGACAACTTCACCAAGCTCGCCGAGGATCCGAAGATCGCGACGGCGCTGGCGAACACCTTTTTCTACACACTCGTGCAGGTGCCGCTATACGTCATCTTTGCGCTGTTGCTCGCGGTCCTGCTCAACACCCTGGGCCGGGGGAGCGGCCTGTTCCGTACGCTGCTGTACTTACCGAAGATGACCCCGCCCGTCGCCGTGGGCATCCTGTTCCTGTTGCTCTTCAACGGCCGGGGAGTGATCAACCAGTTCCTCAACCTGTTCGACATCACTGGGCCCTCGTGGACCACCGACGCGATGTGGGTGAAACCTGGCCTGATCGCGATGAGCCTGTGGTCGGTGGGATCGTCCGTTCTCATCCTCTACGCCGCGCTGCGCGGTGTTCCCAAGGAACTCTACGAATCCGCCCGTCTCGACGGGGCCGGATTCTGGCGCCAACTCACTTCGGTGACGGTTCCGCTCATCAGCCCGGCCCTCTTCTTCGTCGTCATCGTCAACACGATCGCTGGGCTGCAGACGTTCGACGAGGCGTACACCGCGTTTTTCGGTGCCGGTAACAGCACCTACTCCAACGACGCTGCCCTGTTCTACGTCATCTACCTGTTCCGGCAAGCGTTCGAATACCTGCATATGGGGTACGCCTCGGCGATGGCCTGGCTGCTGTTCGGGATCATCATGGGCGTCACGGCGGTGCAGCTGCTGGTTTCTCGCCGGCTCGTCTACTACGAGGGGGAGAGTAAGTGACAACGGCAGGCACGCTCGCCACGGCGAAGCGCCCCCATCTGCGGCTCCTGCGCCGCGGAGCGTCGTTGCTCCTGCTGGTCGCGGTGAGCATCGCCTTCATGTACCCGTTTGTGTGGCTGCTCAGCGCCTCCTTCAAACCCCGCGGGGACGTGTTCGACAACCGGCTGATCCCGAAGAATTTCGTGTTCGAAAACTACATCAACATTTGGCAGGACGCGCCACTAGCGATGTGGATCTTCAACACGATGCTCGTCACGGTTCTCGCCGCGGGGGCCGTGACGGTCTCCAGCGCGTGCGTCGCCTGGGGATTCTCCTATTTTCGGTTTCGGGGCAGAGGGCCCCTATTCGGTCTCGTTCTCGCCACGATGATGCTGCCCGGGGCGGTGACGATGATCCCCACCTTCCTTATCTGGAACGCGCTCGGGCAGGTCGGCCACCTCACCCCGCTGTGGGCGGGCAACCTCTTCGCCAGCGCGTTCTACGTCTTCCTCATCCGGCAGTTCTTCCTCAGCCTGCCCCGGGACCTGTTCGACGCCGCGAGGATCGACGGCGCCTCCCACTGGCAAGTGTTCCGCCTCATCGCAGTTCCACTCGCTCGATCCGCGCTCGTCATCACCATAGTCTTCGAGGTGCAAGCAGTGTGGACCGACCTCATGCGCGCGCTCATCTACCTGCGTGACAGCAGCACCTTCACGATTCCCCGAGGGCTGAAATCGCTCGTCGACGCGTACGGGTTCGGCGGGGAGTGGCACTGGGAAACCATCGTCACCGGTTCCGTGATCACCACGATCCCGATGATCATCTTCTTCTTCCTCGCTCAGAAGCACATCCTCTCCTCCGTCACCGCCGGCGCAGTGAAGAGCTGAACGCGGGTATTCGGCCCTACTGTCTCGGGTGTATAGTCGGGCCCACTTTGAAATCTGCGAGCATCTGCTGTATAGGTGCTGCGGGGAGGGATAATTTTGGGCAAGCTCGTCTACAGCTCGGGACAATCGGAAATCGAGATCGAGGATCGCACGCTCGCACACTTGAAAACCGTGATGATCGCGAAACTGCGTCGTAACGAGAGTTTCGCGCTGAATTGGGCTCACGGCATGGATG
>JAJYRV010000335.1 GCA_021793935.1 Actinomycetes bacterium
CGAGCGCCGAGGACGCCCGAGCGTTCGGGGCCGGGCTCGCCCGCCTCCACTCGAGTGGGGCGCCCGAGTTCGGGTTCACCCCCGGTGAGGGCCGCGCCTGGTTCGGCCCCCTCAGCGACCCGTTCGAAGTGCCGCCGATCGCCGCCGGCGAGTTCGGGGAGTTCTGGGCACACCGGTTGCGCCACGTCACCGGGCTCGCAGCGCCGGAGCTTCAGCGGGCGCAGGTGCCGCTCGCCCCCTTCGAGGAGGTGATCGAGGCCGTCGCGGGCGGCGCGTTCGATGGGATCGCGGGCAGCGGCGCTGAGCGCCCGAGCCGCGTGCACGGGGACCTGTGGTCGGGCAACCTCATGTGGACCCCGGAGGGTGGCACGCTGATCGACCCGGCTGCCCATGGCGGGCACCGGCTAGAAGATCTCGCGATGCTCGCGCTCTTCGGCGCGCCGTACCTGGAGGAGATCTTCGCCGCCTACGAGGCCGAGCACCCGATGCCGGCCGGGTGGCAGGGCGACCTGCCGGCGCACTACCTCTTCGGGCTCATCGCCCACGTGTACCTGTTCGGCGCCGGGTATGCCGCAGGTGCCCACCGGGCGGCCCAGGAGGTACTGCGCCGAGCCGGGGATTGACGGCTCCGCCCTTACGGGCCCGCCTGCAGCTCCTCCACGGGGATGTCGGTGAGGCGGAACGGCGGGCCGCCTCGGTTCTCCACCTCCGGGCGGTCCTTGAACACCGGGATCCACGGGGATTCCAGGGTGACGTCCGCCCCGGGAACCGCCGGCCACACGACCGTGACGATCGTGGACTCACCCGGCTGCAGGTCCCGGACGGGTTGGCCCATGGACTTGCGCTCCCCGCCGGTCATCACGTAATCGCGCTCGGGGGTCGCGTAATCGAGGGGGTAGTACATCGCGTCGCCGTCGGCGAGGGTGAGCCGCGTCGTTCCGTTCTGCTCGGCGAAGTTCAGGTCGCCGCGGGAGTCGGTGTGCCCGGCGGAGAATACGCCGATGAGGTGCTGTTCTTCGTCGCTCAGATTCGTCAGTTCGATCTCGCCGGTGAGGTACTTACCAACCCGCTGCACCCGCTCCAACTTCACTTCGTAGGTGCCGGCGACCTCGTCGCTGAATGCTTGCTCCTGCTCGAGCTCGATCCCTTCTGGGCCGACTCCGACCGGTCCGGCCGCCTCAGGCAATTCCTGCCCGCTCGCTTCCTCGGAGTCCCCAGCGGCCGCCTCGAAGCTCACTTCCACGCGGCGGTTCTCCGCACGTGCTTCCTCGGTCTGTTCATCGACGGCCGGTTCGTCGAACGCACGCCCCTCGACGACGACGTCGAAGCCCGACAGGTCCACGAGCTCGCCCAGCGCGTCCGCAACGGACTGGGCGCGGTCCTCGGAGAGTTTCTGGTTGTGTTCGCGGGTGCCGACGTCGTCGGTGTGCCCGACGATCGTGAGCTCGCCCTCACCGGTGATCCGTTCGGCGGCGCGCTCCAGCGCCTCGTCCGCTGCTGAGGACAGCTCGGAGGAGTCCTTGTCGAAGAGCACGTCGGCGCTGATCGTCAGGAGTGTTGTGTCCGCGCCTTCCCGCGTGCTGAGAACCCCACCGAGCTCCTCGGAGTAGGTCTCGAGTTCGGAGACCGGGAACTGCAGGTCCGACTCCGGCGTTTCTGCGAGCTCGTCGGCGGTGGGAAAACCGCTCGCGTCGGCGAAGTCAACCACGGGCGGGAGGAAGAAGCCCGCGTGCGGGATCACGGCGACGGGGGTATCGGTATCCGGAGCGGCGTAGGCGATGAACAGTTCCTGCGACTCCCCGGCATTCGTCCCGTCCGGATGTTGCGTCAGCGCAGCTCCGCCCTCGGACCAGCCGTGGTCGTGGACGGCGCCGTTCTCCGCATCGAGCAACTGCACCCCGGTCGGCGAGTAGTACGGCTGGAGATACGGGTTGGAGAAGCTTTCGGTGACGCCATCGTCTTTCGCCGTGAGCTCCAATTTCAATATCGCCACCTCGCCATCGACGGCGAGGGGCCCGACGGTGAGGTCGGCTTCTCCGCCCTCGACGGAAACCGTGCGCGTCTCGAGCTCGACCTCGGGGGGTTCTTCGCTCGGTTCGACCTCGGCCGGCTGCTCGGTTTCGGAGGTCTCTTCCGGGGCGGGCGGTGCGTCCTCCGTCGTCGCGGTGCACCCCGCGAGCACCACAGCGGCGACGGCGGTAATGAACTTGTTCAGTTTCGTCATCAAAATTCTCGTCAGAAGTTTCTCGCGTACCTGAGGTGAAACGTTAGCAGACACCGGTTCGGGGCCCGAACTTCCCGCCGCTACACTTGCGTTACGTTCGCCGTGCAGAATCGAGCCTGAGCATGTACCTTGCCCTGACGATCGGGGTGAATCTTGCCATCGGGGCGGGGGTAGTCCTCCTCATCCGATACGCCCGCAAGAATCCGCACATATCCCGGGAGGATCCGGAAATTCAACGGATGCCCCGCTTCGTCCCGTACCTCGCCTGGCCCGTGACCGTGGTCGGCGCTGGGCTGATCCTCCTCGCGTTCGCGGGGTCGACGGACGTGCGGGACATCTTGCCGATGCAAGTGGCTGGCGCACTCATTTTCCTCGTGGGCGGTTATCTGCTGCTGCTCTATCGGAACTTCTACGTATGGGTGACCGACACCGCGATCGAAACCGCGAGCGTGCTCGGCGGCGTGCGGCGGATCGAGTTCCGGGATCTGGAATCGCTGGCCATCTATACCCAGAACCGGCACCGGATGATCAAAATCCGTGGGATCGACGGCACGCGGATAAAGCTCAGCAGCACGATTTATGACGTGCAGCATCTCCTCGCCTACGTCTGGGAGCACGGGACGCGCACGCAAGCAGCGCCGGCGCGGCGTTAGTCCCGCCGGAGCACCGGGTTCGACAGGGTCCCGATGCCTTCCACCTCCACCTCCACCCGCTGGCCGTGTTCGAGCGGTCCCACCCCGGCCGGGGTGCCGGTGAGCAGGACGTCACCGGGTAGGAGGGTGAACACGCTCGAGGCGTAGGCGACGAGGTCGGCGACGGAGAAGACCATTTGACTCGTACGGCCGTCCTGGCGGAGTTCGCCGTCCACGCGGCACTGCACGGCGAGATCGGCGGGGTCGAGGTCCATCACGAGGTACGGCCCGAGCGGGCAGGAGGTGTCCCAGGCTTTGCCCCGGGTCCAGGTGTCGTCGGCGCGCTGGGCATCGCGTGCG
>JAJYRV010000336.1 GCA_021793935.1 Actinomycetes bacterium
TTCTATTGTCCGACTGCCGACAACAGGTCGCCGGGATCCTCGAGGAGCTGCCCTCCCATACCGCCCCCGACGCGGCCCCCCGGGAACTCGTTGCGGAACTGCAGACGGTGCTCGCGGAGGTGAACCTGCGCGAGATCACCCACGAGCACGAGGAACTTGCCACGCTGCTGGAGCGGTTGATGAGTGGGGTGCACCGCCTCGCGCGGGCGATCCGTCAACAACAGTTCGGTTCGCTCGTCACGGCCCTGTGGACGGCGGAGACCGATGGGAACGAGGTGGCCCAATGAGCGAGACGTTCTACTACCTGCGGCACACCGCGCACTACCGCTACCCCGCGGAGGCCCGCTCCGCCTACGGCCGGCTCACGATCATCCCGCGCGACGGCGGTGGGCAGAACCTGTTCGCCTCTCACCTGCTCATGGATCCCTGGCCCTCGCGGGAGACGACTCGGCCGGATTACCACCGAAACACGTGCACGTATGTTCAGTTCGACCAACCCCACACGGAGCTGCGGATCCAAGCCGCCTCGGTCATGCGCGTGAGCCGAAAGACCCCCGACCCCGCTCGGCTCCCGCGGGTCACCTGGGAGGCGGCCGCGCAGGCGGTGCGCACGGTGCTCACCCCCGAGGGGATGTTGCACGTGGGCAACGAGACCGCTGCTCTGGCCGTGGCGGAGTCTCGCCTAGCATCCCCGCTCATCGATCTCACCGACGAACTTCGTAAATTCGCGATGAACTCCTTCGCCCCGGGGCGCCCGCTCGTCGATACCGTTCTCGACCTGGCGAGCCGCCTTGCGGAAAGTTTCCGCCTCACCCCCCTCAGGCGTACCACCGAAGACGGGATGCTCCGCGCGCTGCGCAGCGGGCGCGGCACGATCAAGGACCTCACCCACCTGTTCATCGGCAGTCTGCGCTCCATGGGGCTCGCCGCGCGCTACCTCACCGGGTACGTGTTCTCCGGCGGCGCGGGCCAGGTGCACTCCTGGGTCGCGCTCTGGGTTCCCAGCGGCGGGTGGGTGCATATCGATCCGAGCACCGGCGAGCTCGTCGACCGGCGCTACGTCGTGCTCGGGTGGGGGCGGGACACGTGGGATGTCATCCCCCTGCGCGGAGTCGTTTTCGGCGACAACGTCGGGATCCGCCCGGACGTGCAGGTGCACATGGAGGAGCTCGACCCCGGCACCGCGGAGGAGCGGGCTATCGAGATCCGCACGGCGGTGTCGCCGAGCGGAGCGTGATCCTCGGGCTATCGAGCGGTGAGCACGAGCGGGCCGTCCTCGGTGATCGCCACCGTGTGCTCGCTGTGGGCACCGCGGGAACCGTCCGCCGAGCGGAGGGTCCAGCCATCGGCGTCGGTATACAGCTCGTCCGTGCCGATCATGAACCACGGTTCGATGGCGATCGTCAGGCCCGGGCGCAACGGTAGGCCCCGGCCCGCTCGTCCGTTGTTGGGCACGTGCGGCGCGCCGTGCATCTCGCGGCCCACGCCGTGCCCGCCGAATTGGAGATTCGGGGTGTAGCCGTAATCGGCCGCCACGGCCCCGATGGCGGCGGAGATGTCGCCGATCTTGTTCCCCACAACGGCGGCCTCGATCGCGGCCTCCAGGGCCTCACGCGTCGCGGTGATCACCCGCTCGTCCTCGGGCCGGGGCGTACCGACGATGACGCTGAGCGCGGAGTCCGCCACCCAGCCGTCCACCTTGGCGGCGAAGTCCACGGAAAGAAGATCGCCGTCCTGCAGCACGTAATCGTGCGGGAGGCCGTGGAGCACGGCGTCGTTGACCGACGTGCACAGGACCTTCCCGAATGGGCTCGCCCCGAAGGAGGGGTGGTAGTCGATGTAACACGACGTCGCCCCCTGCGCAGTGATCATCTTGTGCACCATCGCATCAAGATCCAAGAGGTTCACTCCGACCTTGGCAGTCTTTTCCAGTTCGGTGAGCACGCGGGCGACGAAAGCGCCCGCAGGGCGCATCTGTTCGATTTCGGCGGGGGTTTTGAGTTCGATCACCTCTCTACCCTATCCAGCTTCGTTCGACCCGTGGTCGCCGGCATGTGTGCGCATGCCGCTGCTGATCCTGCCAGGTTATCCATGCCGCCCGCTCCCGCGGCGAGGTGAGGACCTGGTAGAACCCTTCAGCCAAGCCGTGTACAGTCGCTCACGCAGCCGGGCTCATCGCCCGGCTGCCGCATCTCCGGGCCGGACTGCGGCCGCGGAGGCGCCGATACAACGAGAACGATCGAGGAAAGGAAACCATGTCTACGGCGACCATGACCGACGATCTCTATCCCACGCGACTCACGGAGGCGATGGCGCCTTTCGACCGCGAGCACCCCACCGTGTGGGGAAGCGCGGCTGAGGGCCCCTTCGATGCCGATGCGCTGCGTGACCACGACCGGCGGGGCTTCACGATCCTGCCGGACTTCATCGAGCCGGAGGAGGTGCAGACCTACCAGGCCGAGCTGAGCCGGCTCACCTCCGATCCGTCCCTGCGCGGGGATGAGCGGGTGGTCACCGAGGCCGCTTCTGGTGAGGTTCGCTCGATCTTCGCGGTCCAACAGATCAGCGAATTGATCGACGAGCTCTCCCGGGACCCGCGCCTGCTCGATCGTGCCCGGCAACTGCTGGGGTCGGAGGTGTACCTGCACCAGACCCGCGTCAACTACATGCCCGGCTTCAAGGGCAGCGGCTTCTATTGGCACTCCGACTTCGAGACCTGGCACGCGGAGGACGGCATGCCCGCGCCCCGTGCCGTGAGCTGCTCGATCGCGCTGACGCCCAACTACCCCTACAACGGCGGGCTCATGGTGATGCCCGGATCGCACCGGACCTTCGTGCCGAGCCTGGGCGAGACCCCGGAGGACAACCATAAGTCCTCGCTGAAGGAGCAGAAGATCGGGGTACCCTCCGAGGAGGCCATTGCCGACATGGCCCACCGGTACGGCATCGATCAGTTCACCGGACCGGCCGGCTCGGCCCTGTGGTTCGACGCGAACATCATGCACGGTTCGGGCAATAACATCACCCCGTTCCCGCGCTCGAACATTTTCCTGGTGTTCAACAGCGTCGACAACGCGCTCCAGGACCCGTTCGCGGCCACCGCGCCGCGTCCGGACCACATCGCGCACCGCAACGCCGAACCCTTGCGCTGACGACGCCTTCCTTCGTCCCGCAGTGACGAAACCGGTGCGAGGAGAGGGGGCGAGCGC
>JAJYRV010000337.1 GCA_021793935.1 Actinomycetes bacterium
ATCTGAAGCGATCACCGGCCTGCGGATGAACCACGAGTACATCCGGCCCGGCGGGGTCGTGCAAGACCTTCCGCCCGGACTCACCGCGAAAGTACGCGAGACGCTGCCGAAGACGGAGAAGGGCATCGGGGAGCTCGAGAAACTCACCCTCGAACTGCCGATCTTCAAGGGCCGCAACATCGATGTCGGGGTACTCAACGCCTCCGCAGCCGTTGCGCTCGGCACCGCCGGCCCGCTCCTGCGCTCCACCGGGATCCCCTACGACCTGCGCAAGGCGCAGCCGTACTGCGGATACGAAACCTACGACTTCGATATCCCCACCGAAACCGCCGGCGACTCCTACGCGAGGGTGCTCGTTCGGTTCGCGGAGATGCGGGAATCGATCAAGATCGTCAACCAGGTACTCGACCGGCTCGACGCACAGGACAAAAAGGGCAAACACCCGGTGATGGTTGCGGATAAGAAGATCGCCTGGCCCGCACAACTGTCGGTCGGAACCGACGGGCAGGGCAACTCTCTCGATCACATCCGCGAGATCATGGGCGAATCCATGGAAGCCCTCATCCACCACTTCAAACTCGTGACGGAAGGCTTCCGAGTACCCGCAGGTCAGGCGTACGTGCAGATCGAGCACCCCAAGGGCATCATGGGCTGCCACGTCGTTTCCGACGGCGGAACCCGCCCCTACCGGGCTCACTTCCGAGACCCGTCATTCAACAATCTCCAGGCGCTGTCGATCATGTGCGAAGGCGGTTCCATCGCCGACGTCGTGATCTCCGTTGCGTCAATCGACCCCGTTCTGGGAGGGGTGGACCGCTAAATGAACACGTTCGGATACCCAAGTGACGTCTTCGAGTCGATGAAAGCCGACGCCGAAGACATCATCTCCCGCTACCCCGAGTCCCGCTCGGCGCTCCTGCCGATGCTCCACCTCGTGCAGAGCATCGACGGATACGTATCGCCGAACGGAATCGCGTTCTGCGCGCAGATGCTCGAACTCTCCCGCGCGAACGTCTCCGCCGTGGCAACGTTCTACTCCCAGTACAAGCGCCGCCCCAACGGTGAGTTCACCGTCGGGGTGTGCACGAACACCCTGTGCGCCGTCATGGGCGGGGACGGAATCTTCGACCGCGTATCGGAAAAGCTCGGCATCGGCCACGACGAAACCACCGAAGACGGCAAGATCACCCTCGAGCGCATCGAGTGCAACGCCGCCTGCGACTTCGCTCCCGTGGTGATGATCAACTGGGAGTTCTTCGACAACCAGACCCCCGAGTCGATCCTCAAGGTCGTCGATGCGATCCTCGACGGCGAACCCATCCACCCCAGCCGCGGCCCCGAGACGGTGGGATCCTTCAAGGAAGTTTCCCGCGTGCTCGCCGGTTTCGACGACGGCCGGGCGAACGAAGGCGTGGGGGCCGGTAAGGCAACGTTAGAGGGGCTGCGCCTCTCCCGCGAGCATGATTGGCATGCCCCCTCCGGGGCGCAAGGAGGTGTGAGTTGAGCACGCTAACTCCTGTTCTCAGTGACATCTGGGACGCCGAGAACTCCTGGACCCTAGAGACCTACTCCCAGCACCACGGCTACGAAGCGTGGCGCAAGGCGGTCACCCAGGAACCGGCGGACATCGTGGAGCTCGTCAAGACCTCCGGCCTTCGCGGGCGCGGGGGAGCGGGCTTCCCGACGGGGCTCAAATGGTCTTTCCTCCCGCCCCACGACGGCGGGCCCCGCTATCTCGTGGTCAACGCCGACGAGGCTGAGCCCGGCACGTGCAAAGACATCCCGCTGCTCATGGCCAACCCCCACTCGTTGATCGAGGGGATGGCGATCACGAGTTTCGCGATCGGTTCTGACAAGGCGTTCATCTACCTGCGCGGCGAGGTCGCCCACGTGCACCGCCGGGTGCGTCATGCGATCAACGAGGCGAAAGCGGCCGGCTTGCTCGGGGAGAACATCCTCGGCAGCGGCTACAACCTCGACATCGTGCTGCACTCCGGTGCCGGGGCCTACATCTGCGGGGAAGAGACTGCGCTGCTCGACTCACTCGAGGGGCGCCGCGGCCAGCCGCGTCTGAAGCCGCCGTTCCCCGCCGTCGCCGGCCTGTACGCCCGCCCGACCGTGGTGAACAACGTGGAGTCGATCGCTTCGGTGCCCGGCATCGTCCGCGAGGGCGAGGGCTGGTTCGACTCGATGGGAACCGAACGTTCCAAGGGGCACGGCTTGTTCAGCCTGTCCGGGCACGTCACCAAACCCGGCCAGTACGAAGCGCCCCTGGGCATCACGCTGCGCCAGCTGCTCGATCTCGCCGGCGGCATCCGCGACGGCCACAAGCTGAAATTCTGGACCCCGGGAGGATCCTCCACTCCGATCCTCACCGATGAGCACCTCGACATTCCGTTGGACTTCGAAGCGGTCGGGGAAGCCGGGTCCATGCTCGGTACCCGCGCAATCCAGATCTTCGACGAAACTACGTCGGTGGTCCGCGCGATCGCCCGCTGGACCCACTTCTACGCCCACGAATCCTGCGGAAAGTGCACCCCGTGTCGAGAAGGCACGTACTGGATGAAGCAGATCATGGACCGGCTCGAAGCCGGCATGGGTCAGGAAGGTGACGTGGATCTGCTCCTCGAGGTCGCCGGGAACATCGAAGGCCGTTCCTTCTGCGCCTTGGGCGATGCCGCGGCGCAACCGATCAAGAGTGGAATCAAGTACTTCCGAGAAGAGTTCGAGCAGGGGATGCACACCCCGGCCTGGGAGCTCTTCCCCTACGAGGCTAACGCCCTGTATACAGAGGTCGCCCGATGACTGCTACTGAAAACAACAACGCTCCCGAGCAGGTCGAAGGAGTCGCCGTCACCATTGACGGCACCCAGGTGAACGTGCCCAAGGGCACGCTCATCATCCGCGCGGCTGAACAAATCGGGATTGACATCCCGCGCTTCTGCGATCACCCGCTGCTCAAACCCGCCGGCGCGTGCCGCCAATGTCTCGTTGACGTGGCAATGCCCGACCGGGAAGGCAACGTCCGCCCGATGCCCAAACCGCAAACCTCCTGCACGATGGAGGTTTCCGAGGGCATGATCGTCAACACCCAGCACACCTCGGAAGTTGCCGACACCGCCCAGCACGGGATCATGGAGTTCCTCCTCATCAACCACCCGCTGGACTGCCCGGTATGTGACAAGGGTGGGGAGTGCCAGATCGGAA
>JAJYRV010000338.1 GCA_021793935.1 Actinomycetes bacterium
GCGCAAGCACTGCTCGGGCGGAGGTTGGCCGCGCGTGCCCGAGAACCTCAACGACATCACCGCGACCTTCGCGGAGATCGGTAGCGACGTCGCCGCGCTGGAAGAAGTTCTCGCCCCGACCATGGCCGGGCTCCAGCTCCGTGAGCTGCCGCTGCCGGAACTCACCGCGAAGTTCGTGCGCCTCGCCGGCGACGAAGAGACGCTGCAGACCATCCCCCAACGCGTGCAGGCGCTCGCGAACCTCAGCGACTGGGGGCTGGAGGAACTCGTTGAGGATCTCACCTCCCGGCGCGTTGCCACCGCGATCGTCGGGGCGGAATTCGATCTCGCCTGGTGGTCGAGCGTGCTGGAGGAGATGCTCACCGAGGATCCCGCGATGGTCGCGCTGGATCCGGGGGTGCTCGAGGAAGGACTCGAGAAACTCCGCACGCGCGACGTGGCCCACATCGAGAGCCTCCTCGCGCCGATGCTCGCTGCGCACGGGAACCAGGTCCGCGAGGCGATAGCCGCGCACCGACCCGAGGCGCAGGAGTTCTATCGCGCCGTCAAGCAACGCGGGGAGGCGGATCTGCGCCACCTCGTCGAGGAATACCCGAACATCGTGTGGCGGCCCCGGCCCGCGTGGATCATCCCGCCGATGGTCATCCCGCAGGCGCTGCCGGCGAACGTCTCCGCCGACGTTGTCATTCTCGACGCCGTCCATCGCCTCGGGGTGGAATACCTCCTCCCCGCGATCGTGCGCGGCAGGCAGGTCATCATCGCCGCCGACGCCCAGCGTTCAGGATCGGATACGATCGACGCTTTCAGCGATTTCCCCCAGATCTCACTGCCCACCGATCGGGTCGACCGCGCGGCACCACTCGCGCAGTTCCTCAGCGAGCACGGCTACGGCGACTCGATCCAGCCGGTGCCCAGCCCCCCGCAGGTGGAGACCGAAGTCGTGCGCCTCGAGGTGGTCGACGGCGTCGGGATGCCCGCGCCGGATTCCGAGGTGGTCGAGAGCGTCCAGGTCGAGGTGGACCGGGTGGTCGACCTCGTCATCGACCACGTTCTTTCCCGCTCGGAGGAGTCCCTCGCCGTCGTCGCCCTCAACGCCCGCCACGCCGACCGCGTGCGTGAGGCGGTTGCGCAAACGGCGCAAGACTCTTCCGCGCTCGCGGAGTTCTTCGGGGCCGATGCTCCCGAACCGTTCACCGTCGTGAGCGTCGACGGCGCCGCGGGCCTGCGCAGGGACACGGTCATCCTGACCCTCGGTTACGGCAAGACGCCCCACGGGCGAGTGTTGCATCGCTTCGGGGCAGTGTCGGGGCCCCACGGGGAGGGCCTGCTCGTCGACGCGATCGACGCCAGCAGGAAGCGGCTGTGCGTCGTCTCCTCGTTCTCCGCCGCCGAGCTCGACCCGCAGCGCCTGCGCTCCGACGGGGCGAAGCTCCTTCGCGACCTGCTGGAATTCGCGGAGACGGGCCCGGAGCCCTTCGAATCGGAGGAATCCAGCGAGGTGGAACCCGACCGGCTCCTCATCGATCTGGCGGAGCGGTTGTGGCGGCTGGGCATCACCGTCATTCCCCAGTACGGCCGGCCCGGCTGGTTCCGGATTCCCCTCGCTCTGGGCCACCCGTCCCGCCCCGGGGAACTACTCATGGCGCTGCTCACCGACGACACGGCCTACATCACCGAGACGAGCCTGCGCCGCCGCGATCGGCACTGGCCGGAACGGCTCATTCATCGCGGCTGGAAGGTGCGGACGGTTTTCTCCACGGCAGTGTTCATGGACCCACAAGGCGAGGCCGAACGCATCGCCGACGAGGTCACCCGGATCGCCAAGGGCAACGAAGACTCGGCGTCGCGGCCGGCCGGGAAGCCCCCCGCCGTAGTGCTCGATGGGGCCGAGGATCTGCTCACGCAGGCGGAGCAGGAGAAGAGCGACCAGGCCGCGCGCGAGCGCGCCGCTACCGATGAGCCTGCGCCCTCCGCCGACGCCGCCCCGGGGTCGCCCTCGCAGGCGCCGGCTCCCGTGCGGGTGAGCGCCCGCGGTGAAACTATCGCCGGGCAAACCACGACCGCGATGCCCCGCATCGTCACCCCCGGGGACCGCGGCCCCCGACCCGACATCGATCCGGGGCGCCCCATCTCGGGATACAGCGACGACCAGTTGGATGCGCTCGTGAGTTGGCTCGGGTCCGATGGTCGCCCGCGGAGCCTCGACCAGTACATCGCGGAGCTCCGCTCCGAACTCGGGCTCTCCCGCAAGAGCGCCCACGTCGATACGGTGCTCCGGGCGGCGGTGAACCGCAGCGAGGTCCCGCTGCTCACCGAGGAACCCGCCACAACCGAGGAACCCGCCGCGCCCGAGGAGAAACCCGCGAAGCGTAAGCCTCGCCGCGCGACGCGCAAGGGCACCGAAGACCCGGAGTTCTCCGAGTCCGCTTGGCGCGCGCAGGAGCAGGAGGCGACGCCGGAAGAGGACGATTCCGAGCGGATCCTGCGCGAAAAGCCGCCGCACTGGTGAGCGGCCCCTTGCCCTAATTGGCGGAGTTTTTCGCCAACAGATCCCGGATCTCCGTGAGCAGGGCGACGTCCTCCGTCGGCGGCTCTTCCTCCTCTTCTCCCTTCCGGCGCAGATCGGCGATCTTGTTCACCGGCACCACGACGACGAAGTACACGGCGGCGGCAACGAGGAGGAAGTTGATCAAAGCCGTGAGGACCGCACCGGGAAGGATCTCACCACCCCGAGTCGAGATGACGACGATTCGGTCAAGATCCGGCTGGCCGAACAGCGCCCCGATGAGCGGGTTGAGCACCTTATCGGTGAGTGCTTCGACGACGGCGCCGAAGGCTGCACCAATGATGATGCCGACGGCCATTTCCATCGCGTTGCCGCGGGCGATGAAATCTTTGAAGCCTTGAATCATGTCTGCTCCTTGAAGGATTGAGAATCGAACGGGCTAATCCTGCGCGGTCGTGAGGACCACGCGGAAGGGGGCTAAACCACTAGACCCTGTGAAAAGATTAGCGTCACGGCGCGCGATTGCGCCGAAGAACATCGCGTCATTCGATTCGTCCAGATTGAGGATCCCTCCGCCCGAGCCGCCTTCGCTGGGAAATGCCATGACCTGGACGTCGGAAGAAACGAGTTTGGCACCTGAATCCCCGGCCCCTAAATCTGCATGCGACATATACAGGTCGACCCGGTCAC
>JAJYRV010000339.1 GCA_021793935.1 Actinomycetes bacterium
CTCATCCACCCGCAGCAAGCTGCAGGCTTCAGCGTTCGACTTGCATGTGTTAAGCACGCCGCCAGCGTTCGTCCTGAGCCAGGATCAAACTCTCCGTAAAAAACCAAACACCAAACCACCCAAACAAGAGCAGCCCAGCGAAAGATCCAAACGAAGCTTGAAACCAAGCAAAAACAAAAACAACACACAACACAACCAACCAAACCCAACCCAAACAAGAGCCAGACCCAGCCAGAAGCATCATGCAAATGGCATCAATAAAAAAACACACTGTTGAGTTCTCAAAAAACACCCGCGCAGAACCTCGCCGCGATGTCGTCGCGGTCCGGCTAGGGCGGCCTGCTTAATTTACCCAGTCCCCTTGAGCGTGTCAACTTGGAAGTTTTCCTAGTGACGCACCGAGTGGATGGGCTGACAGACTAACACTTCATGCGATTGCTCGCTAGTTGCTGTCCGACTCGATATTGCCGATCAAAGTCGGTGACTATCAAGTCCGTTACCGGGACTGGCCACTTGCCGTGTCCATTGCTCCCTGGCAACGAGTAACTACATTACGCAGCACTTCGGATCCGCACAAGTCCGAGGAATCTCGGGCGTGTCGTTAGCGTTTCAGGGCCGTTGATCCGCATCATTTCGCGGTTCTTGATTCGAGGCTCACACGCTTGGGACGCTTCGGGCGCCAGTCGGCCCCGGATTTCGCCTTTGTATCCTGCGTCACCGGTGCGGAGCCTTTCTGCACATGAAGCGAGTTCCGATTCTCAAGCTCGCCCCTGCGCATACGGTCCCCTAGTCTGGGGAACTCGGGCTCCAGGGGCCTGTTAGGAGTCACGGTGATGACCAAGGTTGATTTCAAGAAAAGCTTCGAGAGCTACCGGGCCCCGGTGGGTGGGTTCGCGATCGTGGACGTCCCCGATCTGCAGTACCTGATGATCGATGGGCATGGGGATCCGAATACCTCCACGGCTTTTCAGGAGGCACTGCATGCGCTCTATCCGGTGGCCTACAAGCTGAAATTCCTGAGCAAGCAGGAGTTGGGTCGAGACTACGTCGTGCCCCCACTCGAGGGGCTGTGGTGGGCAAACGACATGCGGGCCTTCACGATCGCTCGGAACAAGGATCGCTGGCAGTGGACGATGATGCTCATGGTTCCCGACTGGCTCGATGAACCTGCAGTCAAGGTCGCGATCGAACGCGCCGGGGCACGAAACTCACCCACGCGGCTCGCGGACGTGCGGCTGGATTGGCTCTCCGAAGGGACGTGCGTGCAGTCCCTCCACGTGGGGCCCTTCGACACCGAAGGCCCCGCGCTCGAGCGCATGCACGGGGAGTTCATCCCATCCCGCGGACTGCGACTTGCTGGCACGCATCACGAGATCTACCTCAGCGACTTCCGGCGCAGCGCCCCGGAGAGGCTCCGGACGATTTTGCGTCAGCCCGTGGCCCCTGCCTAGCGCCGCTGGGCATCTCGCTCCTTCGATAGGCACCTGCCCACGCGGTACTCGGGCACCGCATCAGGAAATGCGAAAGGCCCGGCAGATTCCGGGCCTTTCATTTTAGTGGCGGGGACAGGATTTGAACCTGCGACCTCCGGGTTATGAGCCCGGCGAGCTACCGAACTGCTCCACCCCGCGTCGGTATGTCTCTACCTTACGTGCCCTGATTCCCCGATGCAAATCGTTGTGGCCGACGCGACACAGAGGCGGGGTTTGCCGCATCCTGCCGCGCCGTCCCTGGGCCTTAGGAATCAGATCGAGGCGGTTCGGTGTACTCCTGGTACTGCGGATTCTTACGCACGTACCCGGCAACGTACGAGCACACGGGCACAATGGTTCCGCCGTCGGCAACGACCTTATCGAGGGCGTGGCCAACGAGCTTTCCCGCGAGACCCTGCCCTGAGAACTTGGGTTCCACCACCGTGTGGGTGAACACCCACCGGTCGCCATCGCGTTCGTACTCGGCGACTCCTGCCTGTTCACCTTCGAAATGGATGGTGAACCGTGATCGTGCTTCGTCGTGCTCGATGGTGGTGACCATGGTGTTCTCCCTTCAGCCGTGGTGATTAGCCCTCGTCGGGCGCCACCTCGGCGCCGTCCTCGCCAGCGTCGAGTTCCTCGTCGAGTTCAGCATCAAGATCCTCTTCCACGATCGTTTCGCCGGAGATTTCCTCCTCCGCCTTGATCGCGTCCTCGAGGGCCTTGTTGAGTTTCTCCTGAGCCGTACCGTAGGCCGCCCAGTCGCCCTCGGTCATCGCCTCGTTCGACTCCTTGATCGCGTCATTGGCACGCACGAGAGCCCTGGCGAGACGGTCGGAGGCGTCGCCACCTTCTTCTTCACCTTCCGGTTCGCCCTCCTCGGTGCCTTGCCCGGCGTCCGGAGTGGTCACACCGGAGTCACCGCCGAACACCTGGTCGAGAGCTTCGTCGAGGGTCGCGGCGAACCCGATCGTGTCACCGAAGGAGACAAGCACGCGCCGCAGCAGCGGATACTGGGTACCCGACGAGGCTTGCACGTACACGGGCTGCACGTAGAGGAGCCCTTCACCCACAGGCAGGGTGAGAAGGTTTCCTTGCATGACCTCCGAGTTCCCACGCGCGAGAATGTTGAGCTCGTTGGCCGCCTCAGCGTCGGTATCGAAGTCGTTCTGCACCTGCCCCGGCCCGGCCGCGGTTTGGTCACGGGGAAGTTCGAGCAGCCGCATCGTTCCGTAATCGGGATCGATCTCGCCGTCCTTATCGCCCGGCTCGGCGTTCACCGCCAGATACCCCGTGAGCACGTTCCGGTCTGACGTGTCGAGGATGAAGGAACTGGTGAGGGAGAAGGACGCCTTTTCCTGCTCCGGCATCTTCAGCGACATGTAGTACGGCGGTTGCTTGACCTTCTCCGTCCCACTTGCGGTCGGGTCTTCCGGCGTGCGCCAGAAATCCCCACCGGAGTAGAAGCTCGAAGCGTCCGTCACGTGGTACTGGGTGAGCAGCTCCCGCTGAACCTTGAACATGTCTTCCGGATAGCGCAGGTGCGACATGAGCGAACCGTTGATTTCCGAGATCGGCTTCAGCGACGTCGGGAAAATGTTGTCCCACGTCTGCAGCACAGGATCTTCCTCATCCCACGCGTACAGGTCGACCGAGCCATCGTAGGCGTCGACAACGGCCTTGACCGAGTTGCGGATGTAGTTGACGTTGTTCGGCTGGGTCG
>JAJYRV010000340.1 GCA_021793935.1 Actinomycetes bacterium
GGATCACCGAGGATCTCAACTGGTTCGCCCACACCGGCACCTCCCTGTTCGTCATCATCGCCTCCGAGATCTGGAAAACGACCCCGTTCATCTCCCTGCTGCTACTGTCCGGGCTCGCCCAGGTGCCGGGAGAATTGGAGGAAGCGGCGCGGGTCGACGGCGCAACCGGTGCCCAAGTGCTCAAGCGGGTCACCTTGCCGAACATGAAGGCCGCGATCATGGTCGCCGTGCTCTTCCGCGCGTTGGAGGCCTTCCGGATCTTCGACAACGTGTTCATCATGACCGGCGGGGCGAACAACACCGAAGTGCTCTCCCTGCTCGCCTACAACACCTCCATCGGACGGCTCGAGATTGGGCTCGGCTCGGCGATCTCGGTGCTGCTGTTCCTGTGCGTGCTCGCGATCGCGTTCATCGCGATCAAGGGCTTCAAAGTCGATCTCGCCGGCCAAACGGGTGGTGATTAACGATGGGTGCCCTGACCGGAAAGCAGAAACTCGCGTGGGCAGCGATCACGCTGGTGGTTCTCCTGTGGTCGCTGTTCCCTGTGTACTCGATCCTCATGACCTCGTTCAAAACCCAGGACGGGCTCTTCTCCGGCACTCTCCTGCCGCCGGAGTGGACCTGGGAGAACTATGAGGCGATCCTCGCCGGTGACGCCCGGGAGATTTTCCTCCCCGCGCTGCGCAACTCCATCGGCATCTCCATCATCTCCACGGTCGTCGCCGTCCTCCTCTCGATGTTCTGCGCCTACGCGATCGCCCGGCTCGATTTCAAGGGTAAGAAGCTCATCCTCACCACCGCGTTGTCGGTCTCGGTGTTCCCGGTCATCTCGATCGTCACCCCGTTGTTCAACGTGTGGCGGATGATCGGCCTGTACGACACCTGGGCCGGGCTCATCATCCCCTACCTCTCGCTCACGTTGCCGATCTCGATCTGGACCCTCACCGCCTTCTTCCGGCAGATCCCGTGGGAACTCGAACAGGCTGCCCAGGTCGACGGCGCGACGCCGTTCCAAGCCTTCCGCAAAGCAATCGTGCCGCTCGCCGCACCCGGAGTCTTCACGACGGCGATCATCGCCTTCTTCATCGCGTGGAACGATTTCGTGTACGGCATCTCGCTCACCTCCACCACCGCTGCCCGGCCCGTGCCCGCCGCCCTCTCGTTCTTCACGGGAGCCTCCCAGTTCGAAGAACCCACGGGGGCGATCTCCGCTGCCGCGATCGTCGTCACCATTCCGATCGTCATCGTCGTCCTCATCTTCCAACGCCGCATCGTCTCGGGCCTCACCCAAGGTGCGGTCAAGGGCTAAGGAGTAACAAGTGTCCTCAATCAGCCTCCAAGGCATCGTCAAGACCTATCCCGATGGGTACACCGCCGTGAAAGGAGTCGATCTAGAGATCGACGACGGCGAGTTCGTCATCCTCGTGGGGCCCTCCGGCTGCGGCAAATCCACGATCCTGCGGATGATCGTCGGCTTGGAAGACATCAGCGACGGCACGTTGCAGATCGACGGCGAAACCGTCAACGACCTCGCCCCCCGCGATCGCAACCTCGCCATGGTGTTCCAGAACTACGCCCTGTACCCCCACCTGACCGTGTTCGAGAACATTGCCTTCCCACTCCGGCTGAATAAGGGGGAGCACGATGAGGAGGACATCAAGAAGCGGGTTCACGACGCCTCCTCCTTGTTGGAACTCGACGAACACCTGGATCGCAAACCCGGCAACCTCTCCGGCGGTCAGCGCCAGCGCGTCGCGATGGGCCGCGCCATCGTTCGCCATGCCCGGGCCTTCCTCTTCGACGAACCGCTTTCGAACCTGGACGCGAAACTACGCGGGCAGATGCGCACCGAGATAGCTCGGCTGCAGCGCCGGCTCGGCACGACCACCGTGTACGTCACCCACGACCAAACCGAGGCGATGACCCTTGGTGACCGGGTTGCCGTGCTCCGCAAGGGAGAGTTGCAGCAGGTCGCGAGCCCGCGTGGGTTGTACGACGAACCCGTCAACCTGTTCGTCGCAGGTTTCATCGGATCACCCCCGATGAACTTCCTCCCCGGGGAGATCTCCGACGGCGTGCTGCGCCTGCCGATCGTTGACGTTCCCCTCGATGAGGGGCTGAAATCCGCGGTCGGGGACCGCAACCTCGTGATCGTCGGTATCCGGCCCGATGCGTTCCACGAAAGCGAGACGTCGACCGAAACGGAAAGTGGGATCGAATTCACCGCGGACATCGACGTCACCGAATGGCTTGGGGAGGCGCTGTACGCCTACGTTCCCTTCGACACCCACGACGGTGTGCGGGAGAAACTCGACGAGCTCGAGCGCGACCTCGATGGGGAGGGGATGCGGGCCCAGCTCGTCGTCACCCTCGACTCCCTCTCCAAGGTGATTCCCGGGGACTCCACTGAATTGTGGTTCGATCCGGGGAGCATGCACATCTTCGACCCCGAAACCGGTGTGAACCTCACTCGCGACGAGGGCAAGGCGCAGGAGATCGAGGAGGAATCCCGGCAACTGCGGCAACGCGCGCTGGAACGGGCGCAGCGGAAAGCCGAAGAAGCGCCGCAGGAGGAAGCCTAGGTCTAAAGGCCGGACCGTGCCGCCCGCCGTGGCCTAGAGTGAAAGCAGCACGGAAGAAAGGCCGGCACATGGCACGTACATACGTCATCACGGGTTCCGCCTCCGGAGTGGGCGCGGCAGCACAAGCAAAGCTTGAGGATCAGGGGCACCGGGTCATCGGCATCGACCTGTCCGAAGCGGAGATCGCCGCGGATCTCAGCATCCCGGCCGGGCGTGCCGAAGCTGTCCGGCAGGTGGAGGAGCGAACCGACGTGGTTGACGCGGTCATCGCCTCGGCCGGGCTTTCCGACCCCGTCGCCGTGACCGTGGCGGTGAACTACTTCGGGGTCACCGGCGTGCTCGAAGGGCTGCGCCCCTTGCTGGTGAAATCTCCCGCGCCGCGGGCCGTCGTCGTCTCTTCGATGGCAACGCTGCAGCCGAACTCGCCCGAACTCGTGGAGGCATGCCTTGCGGGGGATGAGAACCGCGCGATGGATCTGGCCGCAACGCTCGAGGCCCAGGGGCCAGGGCCTGGCTATCTCAACTATCCCTCCTCAAAACGTGCGATTTCGAGATGGGTCCGGCGCGAATCGATCACTCCCGAATGGGCGGGGAAGGGAATCGCTCTCAACGC
>JAJYRV010000341.1 GCA_021793935.1 Actinomycetes bacterium
CGACATCCCCGAAGGCACCAAGGGCCGCCTGCCCCGCTCCGAACGCACCCGGGCCGGGCTGGATGCCGAAGTGCTCGAAGACATCGGCGAGACCGGGGGCCGCCGGGCCTCCGGCCCGCGCCGCGGTGGTTCCGGCCAGGGTGGCCGGGGCGGGCCGCGCCGCAGTGGGTCCGGCCGCGGCGGCTCCGGTCGCGGAGGGTCGGGGCGGGGACGTTCCCGGCAGCGCACCCGGCGCCGCGTGAACGAGGGGGGCGGTTCCCAGGGTGGTGCTGCCCAAGGTAGTGCTGCCCAGGGCGGTGCTGCCCAGGGTGGCTCAGGCGCCCAGGGTGGCGGCTCCCAGCGGCGCCGTCGTCGTCGCACACGCGGCGGGAAGCCCACGAACGAGAGTTAGCGCGGCGGCTTAACACCCTCCTCGGCGGGGCACGCCGAATCGAGAAATGTCTTAAGCCGGCGAAACCGGCGGACCGGCAGCATTAGGCACTTCTCGAGGCGGAGGATCGGCGGGCGGCCCTCACGCAGCGGCGATGAACGCCATGATCGCATCGGCGATGAGTTGGGTCGCGATCGCCGCGAGGAGCAGCCCGGCGATCCGGGTGACGAGCGTCGTCCCGCCGTCCCGAAGCACCCGGTGCACCACGCCGGCAAACCGCAGCGCGAGGAACAGGCTCACGTGCACCGCGACGATGGCCGCGATGATCGCCGTCCATTCCCGCACGGATCCGCTGCTGCCCTGCACCGCGAGCATCGCCGCGACGATCGCGCCCGGCCCCGCGAGCAGCGGGGTGCCCAGCGGCACGAGCGCGACGTTCACCTGCCCCGTCGCCTCCGGATCCTCCGCCTTCCCGGTGAGCAACTCCATCGCGACGAGCAGCAGCAACAGCCCGCCCGAGGCCTGCAGGGCCGGCACGGAGATTCCCAGGAAGTCGAGGATCGCCTGCCCGAACAGCATGAAGGACACGATCACCCCGCCGGCCACGAGCACCGCTTGGCGGGCGGCGCGTTTGCGTTGCTTCGCCGTCATCGTGGAGGTGAGGGCGAGGAAGATCGGGACCGTGCCGAGCGGGTCCATGATGACGAACAGGGTGAGGAAGGTCGTGGAGAACAGCCCGACGTCGATCCACGCGGTCACGTCCGGATCACGTCCAACGCCCCGCGCTCCTCGATCTCGGCGAGCACGCCGGGATCGGTCGTGTTCTCCCCGAGCCGGTTGGGTTTGCCCGCGCCGTGATAGTCCGAGGACCCGGTGATGAACACGCCGAGTTCGCCGGCGAGCCCGCGCAGGTGCGCCCGGTCGGCCTCGGTGTGGTCCCGGTGATCCACCTCGATCCCCGCGAGCCCGTGGTCCACGAGATCGGCGATCTTCTCATCGGTGATGATCCGCCCCCGCGCGCTCGCCCGCACGTGCGCGACGACCGGCACCCCGCCCGCGGCAACCACGAGGTCGACCGCGCGAGTGACCTCCGGCGTCTCGTAGCGCACGTAGAACGGCCCGGAGGCGGACAGGATGTGCTCGAACGCCTCGGTGCGATCGCGCACGTACCCGCGGGCGACGAGCGCATCGGCGATGTGGGGCCGCCCGATCGTCGAGCCGAGCCGGGCGCGGCGGGCGACCTCCTCCCACGTGAGCGGGTACACCTCGTTGATCCTCGCCACCATCGCCCGCGCCCGGGTATGCCGGAAGTTCCGCGAGCGGGTGAACACGCGCGCGAGTTCCTCGTCGTGGGGATCGTGGAGGTAGGAGAGCAGGTGCACGCTGATCCCCTCGCTCGTGCAGGAGATCTCCGCGCCGCGAACGAGGCCGACCCCGGATTCGGCGGCAGCGGCCTCCGCCTCGGCCCACCCGGCCGTCGTGTCATGGTCGGTGAGCGCGACGACGTCGAGGCCCGCCCGGGCAGCATTCACCATCAGTTCCCGCGGGGTGTCGGTTCCATCGGACACCGATGAATGCGTATGTAGATCGATCGCCACGCCTCTTAGGGTAGTCGGCTTCCTCAGCCCGGGGGCGCCCCTTCGCCCGTGAGACAATGGCGGGTATGACTGACGCTAAGGAATCTGACCAGCCCCTGTCCGACCGCGGCTCCAACCGCTCCCAGCGCCCGCAATCGGCGGCGTTCCGCGAGTTCATCTCCGAGAACTGGCAGCCCCGCTCGCAGGAGCTGCCCCAGCGGGAGGCCGCCGCGGACTTCACCCCCGCGCGGCGCGAGGCGGTTTCCGCGGCGTTCCCCGGTGAGCGGCTCATCGTCCCCGCGGGCGGGTTGAAGGTGCGCTCCAACGACACCGACTACCGGTTCCGCCCCCACTCCGCGTTCGCGCACCTGACCGGCCTGGGCACCGATGAGGAACCCGATGCCGTGCTCGTGCTGCACCCCCGCTACGACACCGACGGCGAGCCGGCCGGGCACGATTCGGTGCTCTACTTCCGCCCGCTCGCCTCCCGGGAGAGCGAGGAGTTCTGGGCGGACGCGCGCTACGGGGAGTTCTGGGTCGGCAGCCGGCCCACCCTGGCCGAACTCGAGGCCCGCACCGGGATCACCTGCGCCCACATCGACGACCTCGCCGACGCGATCGCCAAGGACGCCGGCCAGGTCGACCTGCGCGTGGTTCCGCAGGCCGATGAGCAGGTAAGCGCGCTGGTGGAGAAGGTCCGCGCGGAGAACCAGGCCCAGGCGAGCGAGGAGCACGACGGCAAACTCGCCGAGGTGCTCTCGGAGCTGCGCCTGGTCAAGGACGACTGGGAGGTCGAGCAGATGCGCGAGGCCGTCGCCGCGACGATCTCCGGCTTCGCCGACATCGTGCGCGCCCTGCCCCGGGCGACCACCCACCCCCGGGGGGAGCGAGTGGTGGAAGGGGCCTTCGCCGCCGTCGCCCGGGAGGAGGGCAACGGGCTCGGCTACGAGACCATCGCCGCCTCGGGCAACAACGCGACGACCCTGCACTGGATCCGCAACACCGGCGAGGTCCGCGAGGGGGACCTCATCCTCGTCGATGCGGGCGTGGAGATCGATTCGCTCTACACCGCCGACATCACCCGCACCCTGCCCGTGGACGGCACGTTCACGGACGTGCAGCGCAAGATCTACCAGGCGGTGCTCGACGCCGCCGACGCCGCCTTCGACCACGCGAGGCCGGGGGTGAAGTTCCGGGAGATCCACGAGGCGGCGATGAAGGTCCTCGCGGAGCGGCTCGCGGACTG
>JAJYRV010000342.1 GCA_021793935.1 Actinomycetes bacterium
TTCGCGTTCGCTGCGGGTCCCTTCTGGGGTGATGACGAGGAGGAACTGCTCGCCCGATTCCACGCGGCGCACGAGGTCGTCGACGAGGCCCTGGGGATTGCGGCGGTCGACGGGAATCCCGCCGAGGGCGCGCATGAGCGGGGCGAACGGGGGTCGGAACATCGACTTCTTGCCGAGCCACTTGAACTTCAGACCCATCCGCCAACCGGTGACGAGCATGAGGATGAAATCCCAGTTCGACGTGTGGGGCGCCCCGAGGACGACGCCCTGGTCCGGGGCCGGAGTGGTCGCGGGGTTCCACTTGCTGATCCGCCAGTACAGGTTGGCGACGGTGCGGCTGATGCTCATGAGCGCAACTGTACGCAGTTTTTCATGGGGTCGGGAGAAATCCCTGCGCGAGGAGATAACCCGCCCCGACCACGGTGAAGACGATGACGAGCCGCTCGAAAATCTGCTGGTTCATCCGGCGCACGAGGAGCCGCCCGCACACGAACCCGGCGAGGAGCGCCGGGGCGAGGGCGAGGTTCATCCGCAAGGATTCCGCCGTGACGAGCCCGAGTTGAACCGAAAAGGGCAGCTTGATGAGGTTGAGCACCCCGAAGAACCACGCCGCCGTGCCGAGGAACACGCGGATGGGGAGGCGGGAGGCGAGGAAATACATGCTCATCACCGGCCCCGCGGCGTTCGCGACCATCGTCGTGAATCCCCCGGCGGCGCCGTACAACACCCGCGCCGACCGGGCCTGCCGGGTGGGGGCGGCGCGGCGCTGGTAGAGCGCGAGGGTGATGACGACGAGGAGGATCAGCCCGATCGCGACCGCCACCTGCCGATCGGTGGTGCGGGCGAGAAAGCCGAATCCCAGGGCGAGCCCGACGAGGACGGCGGGAATGAGCCGGATGAGGATCCGCCACTCCACGCTCCGGCGGTACACCCAGATCGCGCAGAGGTCGCCGAGGATGAGGAGCACGAGGAGTGCCCCGGTGGACTCCTTCGCCGGCAGCAGCGCCGCGAAGATGGCGACCGAGATGGTGACGCTCCCCGGGATCGCGCTCTTGCTGAGCCCGGCGACGGCGGCGGCGAACGCGAGCAGCGCCCAGGCGAGGAGGGATAACTCGGGCACGTGGGGTCAGAGTTCGGCTTTTTCCTTCACCTGACGCTTGATCCGGGCGAGCATCCCGCCCATTCCCCGCAGCCGCAGCGGGCTGATCACCTCGGCGAGGCCGAGCATGTTCGTCACGTCGCCGGGCACTCCCACGACTTCGCCTGCCGTCATCCCTTCCAGGCCCTCGGCGAGGATCCCGGCGAAACCGCGCGTGGTGGGGGCCTCGGGGGGCGCGGAGAAGAACACCCGCGTGGGCGCGGCGGGGCCCCTCCCCTCGACCTCCACGTGCAGGAAGATCGGCGATTGGCACTCGGGAACGGGTTCGAGCAGCTCGGGGTGATCGGCGAGGCGCTCGGGGAGCGCCGGAAGGTTATCGCTGAATTCGATGAGGAGTTGCACCCGGTCCGAGGCGCCGAGGTCGTTGAAGTCCTGGACGATCTGGTTGAAAGTTTCGGGTAACGCCACGATGGCTCCTCACGTTGGCGATTCGGTTATTCCCGCCGGCGCCCTTATTCGCCGCCGGGTTCTTCTCCCACCGCGATGGGCACGCGTACCGCGTTGCCCCATTCGGTCCACGAACCATCGTAGTTGCGAACGTCCTCCCATCCCAACAGGTAGGTGAGCACGAACCAGGTGTGGGCGGAGCGCTCCCCGATGCGGCAGTAAGCGATGACCGGTTCGCTGGGGTCGAGCCCCTGTTCGGTGGCGTACAGGCGCTCGAGTTCCGCGCGGGACCTGAACGTGCCGTCCTCGTTCGCCGCCTTCGCCCACGGCACCGATTTCGCGCCGGGGATGTGCCCGCCGCGCAGCGTTCCTTCCTGCGGGTAGTCGGGCATGTGGGTGCGTTCGCCGGTGTATTCGGGGAAGGAGCGGACGTCGATGAGCTGCCCGCCGAGGAAGTCGAGGACGTCTTCCATGTACGCCCGGATCGGGCCGTCGTCGCGTTCGACGACGGGGTAGTCCGCCGGCTGCGTTTCGGGGACCTCGCGGGTGAGCTCGCGCTCCTCGGCGATCCATTTCGCCCGCCCGCCATCGAGGAGGCGGACGTCTTCGTGCCCGAAGAGGGTGAACACCCATAGGGCGTAGGCGGCCCACCAGTTGTTCGCGTCCCCGTAGATGACGACGGTGGTCTCCCGGCCGATGCCGAGGCGAGACATCAACGCGGCGAACCCCTCGCCGTCGATGTAATCGCGCCCGATCGGATCGTTGAGGTCCAGGTGCCAGTCGATCTTCCGGGCGCCGGGGATGTGCCCGACGTCATACAGGAGGACGTCTTCGTTCGACTCCAGCAACACGAACTTGCCCGCGTCGGGGTGTTCGGGGGTGAGCCGTTGCGCCAGCCATTCGGTAGAAACGAGCCGCTCGGGGTGGGCGTATTCGGCGAATTTCGGGTCGGAATCAAATGCGATGGACATGCCTTCCATCATTGCACTTTCCCGCCCCGCGCTCGCCCGCGGGGCCCGCAGTCCCGGCATGTGAACCCCGCGCACCGGCTAGACTTGCCTGCGGCCGATTACTCTTAGCCTTCGGGAGAACGCGTGGTCTGGAAATTACACGGCGATGGTAAGTCCCCTTCCCCGGAGGCGATCGTCCTGCCCGGTGAGCGGCTCAGTTGGCCCACGACCATCGGGTTCGGGATGCAACACGTCGTCGCGATGTTCGGCGCGACCTTCCTCGTGCCCCTGCTCACCGGCTTCCCGCCGACGACGACCCTGCTGTTCTCGGGCATCGGCACGATGCTGTTCCTCACCCTCACCCGCAACCGGGTGCCCAGTTACCTCGGCTCCTCGTTCGCGTTCATCGCGCCCATCCAGGCGACGATGACGGCGCACGCGGGTTTCGGGGCCGCGCTGTTCGGCATCATCGCCACCGGCGCGCTGCTCGCGGTGGTGGGCCTCATCGTTCAGGCCACCTCCACCCGGTGGTTGGATGCGCTCATGCCGCCGGTCGTCACGGGCGCGATCGTCGCGCTCATCGGGTTCAACCTCGGTGGGGCGGCGACGGACAATTTCTCCGAAGCCCCCTGGCTCGGGGCGATCACGCTCGCGGCCATCCTCATCATCGCCGTCGCGTTCCGCGGCAGATCGGA
>JAJYRV010000343.1 GCA_021793935.1 Actinomycetes bacterium
GCGCGCTCGTCGATCTCGGGGTCGAAGATGACCATGAGTTCATATTTACGCATGTGTAAACCCACCTCCTTCGGACTCATTCGGTCACGGCCTTTCCGTGACAGGAGGGTCAATGCGTCCCATTAGGGACTAGCCAAGAGTACCGCACGCGGTCCGGTGGCGCAGATCCTTGTGACCGACCTAACCTGTCACGGGAGTTTCCGGGCCTCTGCTCCGGTGGACCCGTGGAATCTGTCGGCTTTTGCGACGGTGTCCCCTCGCCCTCGTCAGAGTCGTCGGACCCGTCAGTTGGCTCCTCTGACTCATCCGGATCATCGGTCGGCTCCTCACTCGGCTCCTCGCTTGGTTCCTCCTCGGGTTCCTCACTGGGCTCTTCGCTCGGTTCCTCCTCCTCCGGCTCCTCCGATTCCTCCTCGGTGGGAGTTTGGGTCGGAGTCGGGGTGTATGTCGGCGTGGGAGCGGTGATCGTCGAGTGTGCAGGGAACTCTTCCACGGGAAGGTCCTTCACCGCTTCGAGCATGAACTGAGTCCACACCGTCGTCGGCCAGGTTCCCCCGGCCACGGGTTCCACCCCACCGATCGGACTCAGCGTCTCCTCTTCCTTGCCGTCCTCGCTCGGCTGGAATAGCGCGACCGCGGTGGTGAGTTGGGGTACGAAACCGGCGAACCACGCAGACTTATACCAGCTCGAGGAGCCCGTCTTACCTGCGACGGGCCGGCCCAGAGCGTTCGCCGTCTTCCCGGTACCGCCTTGCACCACCTGAGTCATCGCGTAAGTGACATCCGCGGCCACCTGCGGATCAAGCACCTCTTCCGAGGTCGTCGGGCCGGTGTAGGACTTCGCCCCGTCGGGAGTTTCCACGTAATCGACGATATGGGGAGTGGTCTTGTTTCCACCGTTGGCGATCGTGGAAAACGCGTGAGCCGTATCGATCACGTGGGGTGAGGCCGACCCGAGAACGTTTGCCGGGTCATCCTCAAGCCCGCTGGTGTTCTCGGGCAGGCCCAACCGGATCGCCATCTCCTTGGTCTTATCCGCACCGATCTCCGAGTTGAGGAGCGCGTAGGTGGTGTTGACCGAATGCTGCGTCGCGGTCAGGAGGTTGATCCGGCCGCGGTCGCTGTGGTCGTAGTTCTGCACCTGCCACCCATTGATGTCCATGGGCGAGTAGGAGGGGAACGTCTCCCCGAGGTCCACGCCGGACTCCAGGGCGGCCGCGAGCGTGAAGACCTTGAACGTGGATCCCCCCTGCGCAACTGCTTGGGTGGCGGCGTTCAGACTGTTCTCCAGATAGTCCTCCCCGCCGTACATCGCCCGGATTCCACCCGTCTCGTTGTCGAGGGAAATCAATCCGACCCGCAGGTTCGGGGCGCGGTCTTCGGGGAGACTTTCGGCGGCATCAATGGCGGCCTCCTGCAAACGGTGGTCGATCGTGGTGACGATTTGGTAGCCGCCCGTTTTGATGTCTTCTTCTTCGAAGCCAGCCGTATTGACGAGTTCGTTGCTAACGCTTCGAAGCAGATAACCCTGCGGACCTTTGAACGTATCTTCCCGGCCCGGGTCCTTCACGTCAGGAAACTCCTGCTCATCGCGTTCCGCCTGAGTGAGGAACCCGGAGGTGACCATGAGGTCCAGGGTGCGGTTCCAGCGTTGCTCCGCCATCTCAGGGGAGACTGCGGGATCCCAGTTGGATGGAGATGGGATAATTCCGGCGAGCATCGCCGACTCCGAGATGGTGAGCTCGCTTGCAGGCTTGTCAAAGTACTCGATGGCCGCCTGTTCGATCCCATTGGCCCCCCGGCCGAAATAGATCGTGTTCATATAGTTGCCAAGGATCTGTTCCTTGGACTGCTGCCGATCGATTTTCAGGGCGAGGATGGCTTCCTTGAATTTCCCTCGATAGCCCAGATTGTCCCCGGTGTAATACCGCTCCACATATTGCTGAGTGATCGTGGATCCACCCTGGCGCTTCCCGCCGGTGATGTTGTTGATAAATGCGCGAACGATCCCAACGGGATCCACCCCAGCGTTGGAATAGAACCGGCGATCCTCGGAGGCGACGATCGCATCGCCGACGTGATCAGGAAGCTCGCTGGTATCAATAATGTGACGCCGAATTGTCGCGAATTGGCCCATCTCCGTCTCCCCGTCGGCGTAGTAGACGGTGGTGCTCTCCGCCGTCGCAACGTCTTCAGGTTCGGGTACGTCGATGAGTAGGTACGCGGCGATGAAGATGCCGATCCCCAAAATGCCGATTCCCAAGGTCGACGCGAGGAGGAAGCGCCAGCTCGGAAGCCAGCGTGCGACGGGCCCCTTATTCGGCCGGGGATAGTTCCAGAAGCGGTTCGGCTCTTGGTAGCGCCGACCACGAGATCCCGAGGCTTTGGAACCAGCGGATTTCGAACTCTCGGTTTTGGACGGCGCCCCCGGCTCGCGCTTCTGGCTCTCCTTGGCGCCGCGATTCTTCACAGATTCGCGTGCGGGCGGCGTCGCGCGTTTCCCGGAGACGATCTCGTCAAACGGTCTCCGGGAGGAACGGGAATCTTTCGGCACGATAAGCCTTCCAATGTGCGGGGCTAGATGCATTCGCGGTGTTTAGTATGGCTGCCCAACCTGTGAATTCAATGGAACGTGCGCGAAATCGCACCGTTCTTTCACAAAACCCTTTCCGCGAGTGTGCCGCACTTCTCGCAGTAAGTCTGCCCCCTCATGAGGCATTAGGCGGGATGCGAGACACTAGCTTCTCGGCACCTCCGTTCTGCGGCACGTGATACAGTTGTATAGTTACGAATGGAACAGCGTACTGAATAAGGACGTGTCGATGACGACAGTGGGAGAACGGCCAGTTTCCAGCTTCGCGTCTCGCCTCGCACAGAGTTTCTGGGAGTTCAAGGCTGCTGTTGCTGAATCCTTTGTTCCGCTTGAAGTGCGTAGCGATGCAACCGAGCACTTCCGGGGCCGAGTCCACAGCACTTTCCTTGGTCAAATCACGATCAGCAAAGTCAGTGCGACGACGCATGAAGTACATCGAACCCCCGAACTAATCGCTCAAAGCGATCGCCATTACTACAAGCTCAGTTTGCAACTTGACGGCAACGGATTGTTTGTTCAGAACAATCGAGAATACGTCCTGCGGCCCGGTGACATGACCATCTACAGCACCGACAAACCGTACTCAGATCGG
>JAJYRV010000344.1 GCA_021793935.1 Actinomycetes bacterium
GTAGAGCATCGGGATGGTGTACCACTGGGCGTTTTCCACCCGGGCGATCGTTGTGCCCGGGGAGCCTTCGATCACGCGGGCGGTCGGGTTGTCCAGGTTGGTCTGCGACAGGAGGTGGACCTGGCCGGCGAGTAACGCGTTCACTCGGGCGCTGGAGTCCTGGATCGAGTAGAACTCGATCGCATCCAGCCTCGGTCGGCCATCGAAGTAGTCCTCGTTCGCGACGACCTTGCCGGCCGCAGCAGAGGAGAAGGAGTCGAGTTTGAACGGGCCGGTGCCGATCCCGGTGCGCCCGATCTCCTCAGCCGAATCCTCGGGGATGATGTAGCACTGGTAGGCGGTCAGGAGCGATGGGAACTCGGCGTTCGGGGTCGAGAGGTTGAATCGGACCGTCGTTTCGTCCGTGGCATCGATGGAATCGATGAGACTGAGCGGCCCAGCTTGGGGAGATCCGGTGTCGGGATCGAGGATGTGGCCGTAACTGTAGCGAACGTCACGGGACGTGAGCGGCTGGCCGTCGTGGAAGCGCACCCCGGGGCGGAGTTTGAACGTCCATACCGTCGCGTCCGCGTTGGTCGACCATTCGATGGCGAGATCGGGCACCGTTTCCCCGTTGCGGTCGAGGCGGACCACCCGGTTGTACAGCGCCCCGAGATATTCGTATGCGGAGAGCGCGCTGGCGGGATCGAGGGTTTCCGCTGCGCTCGCGGCGGGCCGGGCGATCCGCATCGTCCCACCGGCGATGGCCTCCCCACGCGCGGCGTGTTCGGGAACGATCAACGCAGGTGCTCCGCATGCGGCGAGCCCCATCGCTGCCGCCCCACCGACGATTCCCTTCAAGAACAGCCGCCGGTCGATTGAATTAGCCACTCATGCCTCCTCGGCTGGCTCGTCGACTCTAATCGTGCAGTTGAACGATAACGCAGCTTTGGCAGTTTCGCTAATACGTCTTGACCATTTCGTTATAAATCGCGGCCGCGTTTGCGATCGGTATGCCAACCTTTAGCCCCGTCTAGGACCGGGTACCTAGGCGAGCGCCGCTCGGCGGTTCTACGGTGGAAGCGTCACGGAAAGGAGCCAACATGGCGCGTTTTACAGATAAGGTCGCGATCGTTACCGGCGGGGCTTCCGGCCTGGGAGAAGCGATCGCGAAGGAACTCGCGAGCGATGGCGCAGCCGTCGTCGTCTCGGATATCAATCTCGACGGCGCGGAAGCGGTAGCCGCCGCGATCACCCAAGCCGGCGGTTCGGCGTCGGCATTCAAACAAGATACGGCGGACCCGGAGCAGAGCAAAGCGGTCGTCGACTTCGCCGTGGAGACGTACGGCGGGCTCCACCTCGCGGTGAACAACGCTGGGATCGGCGGGGCGCAAGCACCCGCGGGTGAGGTGGACCTCGAGGACTGGCGCCGGGTCATCGACATCAACCTCAACGGCGTGCTGTATGGGATGCGCTACCAGATCCCGGAGATGCTCAAGGACCCCCACCGCAGCGCGATCGTCAACATGGCCTCCATCCACGGCACCGTGGCGGCGATCGGGAATGGGGCCTACACCGCGGCCAAGCACGGCGTTGTCGGACTCACGAAGAACGCTGCCGCCGAATACGGCGAAGCAGGCCTTCGGATCAACTCGGTCGGCCCGGGCTACATCCTCACCCCGCTGCTGGAGAACAACCTCGCACCCGAAGTGCTGGAAGTCCTGAAGTCCAAGCACCCCCTCGGCCGGCTCGGCCGCTCGGAGGAGGTCTCCGCGCTCACCTGCTTCCTCCTCAGCGAGGCGGCGAGCTTCATCACGGGCAGTTACCACCTCGTCGACGGCGGCTACACCGCGGTGTGACGACGCTCGTACGCGGATGAAAAGAGCGGGCGGTTCCCATCGGTTGCGTGGGCACCGCCCGCCCCTATCTGTGGAAGGGCTAGCTGCCGCCGGTTCTCAGGCCGCAGCGGGTCAGCCTTGGAGATCCTTCCGCGGATTCCAGGTTCCCCGGGCGACTGCTGGCGTGAAGTCCCCAAGGTCGACGGGCCAGGTCACGCGCTCCCCTGTTTCCGCTGCCTTGTAGGCGGCCATCAGCAATTCCGTGACCTCGAGCCCCTCTACGAGCGACTCCCTCGGTTGCTCCCCGCGCAGGAAGGCGGAGGTGACAGTCGCGTTCTCGGCAGTGTAGCCGTAGGCCCCCGGCTCGTCGGGAACCACGGGCATGAGTCCTTGTTCCGCGTTCTGCTTCTCCACGAGGTCTTCGCCCTCTTGTTGCTGGAGCGCCCGGGACAGGAAGATGTTCGCCTCGGGGTCGAGGGTGTCGACGGACATCGAGTATTCCGGCCCGAGGAGTTCGAACAGCAAGCGCAGGCCGGCGCCATCGAATGCCCAGGAGGTCCCGGTCTCAGCGATCACGGGTTCGCCGTCGCCGTTGATGAACGTATACGTGGCGCGCGCGTAGTCCTCCGACGGTTGCGTGCGGTAATCGGGCGCGTCCGGGTAGTCCTCCTTCAATTGAGCGGCGTAGCGGTCGCGGCCCCATTTCAGCGAGGCGATGGTGGCTTCCACCGAGACCGGGGTCAGCCATTCTGAGGGTTTCGTACCCGGGGGCGTGAGAAGATAACGCGCCGCTTCGATCGAGTGGCACATCATGTCGCTGAGAACGCCGCCCCCTTGCGACTCGCCGTCCCAGAACCAGTCCGCGTGCGGGCCGGAGTGTTCCTCCATGCAGCGAGCAAGGTACGGCGTGCCCGCGATCTTCGCTCCGCGCGCCCACACGAGTTCGTGTGATCGAACGACGCCGGGGGCGTATACCTGGTTCTCCAGGTACGCGTGGAGGAGACCGGCGCCCTGCACCATTTCCAGGATCTGGTTGGATTCTGCAAGGTTTCGCCCGAGCGGCTTCTCGATGGCGATTCCCACGAGTTCCGCGCCGTTGTTCACCTCCTCGATGATCTGCGAGACCACTTCGAGTCGGACGTGGTTGGGAACGAGCACCCACACGGCATCAACACGCGGGTCCCGAACGAGCTCCGCCACCGTGTCATAGGCCTTCGCATCCCCCACGTTGAGGTTCCGCGCTTCTGCAGCCAGGTTGTCGGCGCTTGCGCGGCTGCGGGAAGCAACCGCGACGATGTCGGCGTCACGAACACCGGTGAACGACTTTGCGTGGAAGTGGCCGATGAACCCTGCACCAACGATCCC
>JAJYRV010000345.1 GCA_021793935.1 Actinomycetes bacterium
AACGGGCGGTTGCGCCGAGTTCGGCGAGTTCCCGGGAGACGGCCGCGAGCTCGGAACCGGACTCGTTCACCGCCGCGAGGGCTCCTTCGACCTGGGTCTGCGCGAGCTGCAGCGCCTCGTGGGCCGGCGCCAGTTTCCCCGCTACATCCTCCGCTGCGTCCGTGAACTCCGCGATCTTCGTCTCCGCCTCATCCCGCGCCGCGTGCAGTTCCAGTGCGCTCGGGCCCTCGGTCGACCCGCCGCGGGCGTGGGTGGGCGCGACGACGTCTCCGTGCTCGCTCACCCCGGTCAGCCCCGCCGCGGCTGCCTCTCGGGCCTCGGCCAGCGTGTCGACGACGACGACGCCCGCAAGCATCCGTTCGATGGCTCCGGTGATGCGTGGGGTGAGGGACAGGAGGTTCCGCGCCCACGTTCCCACCGCGGGTGGGGTGTCGAACTTCGGCGCGCCGGCCCCGCTGGCGCCAGGTTCGGCGGCACCCGCGATGATGACGTTGGCGATCCCCGCATCCGTTTCCCGGGATTGGCGCAGCGCGTCGGCGGCCGTGTCGACGGATTCCGCGATGGCGGCGTCCGCCCATTGCCCGAGCGCCGCGGCGATCGCGTTCTCGTGCCCGGGTTCGACCTGGATGTCGCCGGCGAGCGCGCCGAGGATCCCCGGTGCCTCCCCTTCCAGGAGGGCGCCGGTGGCGTCTTTGCGGGCGAGGGCGAGCTCGAGGGCCTCGCGCCGGGCCCGCCACGTTGCCACGTTGGTTTCCGCTTCGCGCTGGGCCTCGCGCAGGGCGGCGACCTCGACCTCTTTCTCGTCGAGCGCTACCAGGGCGGCCTCGTGCGCCGTCTTGAGCTCCTCTTCCCCCGTTTCCACCCCGACGGCTCGTTGCTCGAGTTCGGAGTATTTCTCCTGCGCTTGCCGCGCGCGGGTGAGGGCGGCGGTGTGGGCGTCTTGCAGCCGTTGAATCTCTGCTTCTGCCTGCTCGAGGCGGGAGCGCTTCGCGCTCACCTGCCCGGTGAGTTTCGCAAGCCCCTCCCGGCGGTCGGCGATCCCCCGGTGCACCCGGGTGAGTTCCTTCTCCGCCTCCGCGGCGTCAGCCTCGCTGGTCTTGCGAGCCTCGATGAGTTCGGCGAGGGTGTCCGCCGCAGTTTGTTGCTCAGCGCGCAGCTCCGCCTCGGCCTCCCGGGCGCGCGCGGCTTGTTGATCGAGGTCGTCCGGGTCCCGGCCGGAGCGTTCAGGCTGTTCGGGCGCACCGAGGAGCCGGGTGCGCTCGGCAGCGAGGGTGGCGGTGCCGCGCAGGCGTTCGCGCACGGAGGAGAGCCGGAACCACATCTCTGCGGCTTCGTTGATCTCCGGCGCCGCCGTTGCCGCGGCGGCTTCGAGTTCGGCGAGTTTCGCGCGGGCGGCGTCCTGGGCCGCCTCCACCTCCGCCCGACGCTTCCGCAACGCTTCCTCATCGGCTTGTTCCGCCTCGAGGTTGGCGAGCATTTGCACGAGTTCGTCGGCGAGCAAGCGGGCGCGGGCGTCCCGAAGGTCCGATTGCACAACGTGTGCCTTGCGGGCGACCTCCGCCTGCCGGGCGAGGGGCCCGAGTTGGCGGCGGATCTCCCCCACGAGGTCGCTCAGCCGGGCGACGTTGGCTTCCATCGACTCGAGCTTGCGCAGCGCCTTCTCTTTGCGGCGCCGGTGTTTGAGCACGCCCGCGGCCTCCTCGATGAAGGCCCGGCGCTCCTCCGGCGTCGCGGACAACACCGAGTCGAGTTGCCCCTGCCCGACGATGACGTGCATCTCCCGGCCCATCCCGGTATCGGAGAGGAGCTCTTGGATGTCCAGGAGCCGGCAGGCGGTTCCGTTGATCGCGTACTCGCTGCCCCCGTTGCGGAACAGGGTGCGCGAGATGGTGACTTCGGTGTAGTCGATCGGCAGCACGCCGTCGGAGTTGTCAATCGTCAGCGAGACCTCGGCGCGCCCGAGCGGCGGGCGGGAGGAGGTCCCCGCGAAGATGACGTCGGCCATGTTGCCGCCGCGCAGCGATTTTGCTCCCTGCTCCCCCATCACCCAGGAGAGCGCGTCGACGACGTTCGACTTCCCCGATCCGTTCGGCCCCACCACGCAGGTGATGCCGGGCTCGAAATTCAGGGTCGTTGCAGACGCGAATGACTTAAAGCCGCGCAGCGTCAACGTCTTGAGGTACACGTCAGTAGCCTAGCGGGCTGGCCTGCGTTCTGCGGGGAGGTTTACAGCCCCGGGAACCACAATCCGATCTCCCGTTCGGCCGATTCCGGGGAGTCCGAGCCGTGCACGAGGTTCTGTTGCACCTGCAGGCCCCAGTCGCGGCCGAAGTCACCCCGGATGGATCCGGGGGCCGCGCCCGTGGGGTCGGTGGCGCCGGCGATGGAGCGGAATCCCTCGATCACCCGGTGCCCGCGCACGACCGCGGCGACGACGGGCCCGGAAAGCATGAACTCAACGAGCGGGCCGTAGAAGGGCTTCCCCTCGTGTTCGGCGTAGTGCTCGGCGAGGAGTTCGGGGGTGGCCTCGCGCAGTTCGAGCGCGTCCAGGGTGTATCCCTTGGCTTCGATGCGGGCGAGGATCTCGCCCACGAGGTTGCGCTGGACGCCGTCAGGCTTGATGAGAACTAGGGTTCGTTGAGATGTCATGGGGGCTAGCTTATCGGGTAGCCGCCACTGCTCGCTTCCGGGTACTCCTCGGGGTGAGTGAGCATGTACTGGCGCTTTTCCCGGTCGATCTTGTTACCGAGGATTACCGAGATGATCCAGATGATTGCGAACACCCCGCCGAGGAACCACATCGTGGGAATGAAGATCCCCGACAGCACGAGGAGCACCTGCACGACCGCCGCCACGCCGATCCCGGCGGGGAAGCGGGCGAGCCCGAGCGCGAGGAAACATAGCAGCCCCACCACCCCGGTGGTGATCCACACGTGGGTGGCGGGGGCCATGTTCAGCCCGTAGGCGGTGAGCCCGGCGATGAAGATGACGATGATCTCGATCCCGAGCGTCGCCCGGTTGAACAGCTGGAGATACGAACGGGTGTTGATCTCACCCTGAGGAGCATTCACGCTTGCAGGTTACCCCAGTTCATTCTCAGGCCTCGTCCTCGTCGTCCTCTCCCGGCTGCCACGCAACGGCGGCCTGATCGAGCACGTCCGCCTCTGAGGCTTCGCC
>JAJYRV010000346.1 GCA_021793935.1 Actinomycetes bacterium
GGACGGGCGCGAGGTGAGCGCCGAAATGCTCCTCGTCGCCACGGGCCGGATCCCCAACGGAGACCGCATGAACCTCGAAGCGGCCGGGATCGAGAACGAGGACGGCCGGGTGATCACCGACGAGTATGGGCGTACCAACGTCGAAGGTATCTGGGCGCTCGGGGATGCGACGAACCACCTGCAACTCAAACACGTCGCGAACCAGGAGGCGCGCGCCGTCGCCCACAACCTCGTTGCGACTTTCAACGGCGGCAGCGACCTACGCAAATTCGACCACCGTTTCGTTCCCGCCGCGGTGTTCACCCACCCACAGATCGCCTCCGTCGGGCTCTCCGAAACAGCTGCGCGGGAGGCGGGTTACGACGTCGCCACCCACACCCAGAAGTACGGGGACGTGGCATATGGCTGGGCAATGGAGGATACGACCGGGTTGGTGAAGGCCGTGGGGGATCGGGCCACGGGCAAGCTCCTCGGCGTGCACTTCATGGGACCGGATGCCTCGAGCCTGATCCAGCCGGCGATCCAGGCGCTGAGCTTCGATCTCCCGGTCGCGGAAATGACGCGCGGGCAGTACTGGATCCACCCCGCGCTCGCGGAGGTGCTCGAAAACGCGCTCCTGGGGTTAGGTCTCAACGAAGAATAGCCGCACCGCCGATCGACGTTGGAGAAGGAGTGATGATGACGGCGATAGAACTCGGCGCCCAGGATCTTTCCGGCGCTGCGATCGGAAAAGAACTCGGAGTCGACCGGATCGAATTGTGCAGTGCCCTCACCCTCGACGGACTCACGCCCTCGCTCGGGCTCATCGAGCGTGCGATTGAGGTGGGGCCCGATGTGCACGTGCTTATTCGACCCCGCGCGGGCGGGTTCGTGTACTCCGCCGACGAGCTGGCGCTCACCCTCGCCGACGTGCGCCACACAGTGCGGGCGGGCGCCGCGGGGATCGTCATCGGAGCCCTGGACGAATTCGGGATGCCCGATCTTGACTTTGTTGCACGGTGCGTTGAGGCCGCCGACGGGCTAGAGGTGACGTTCCACCGGGCGATCGATGTCTCCGCGGACATTCTCGAGGCGGCGTCGATGCTCGTAGGAACCGGCGTGTCCCGGATCCTCACCTCGGGAGGTGCGGAATCGGCATTTGAGGGCCGCCCGGTGTTGCGCCGGATGGTCGATGTGTGCGGTGAGCAGATCCAGGTGCAGGCGGGCGGAGGAGTGACGCCGGAGAACGCCCGCGCGATCGCTGAAACAGGGGTAGCGGCGATTCACTTTTCCGCCAGACGTTTCGTGCGGGAGCAGAGCCCGCAGCCGTCTTCCCCCGATACCGGCTCGGATGCGGCAGCGACTAGCGCGGACTTCGGGGGTTACGAAACCACGGATCCGGACATCGCGGCGGCCACGGTCGCGGCGGTGCGCGGCTGAGCGGGCGCGTTTTCCCGGCGCGGGAGCTAACCCAGGCGCTGCCGTAACCGGCGGGTAGAGAACTGCCCGCAAACGGCGAGAACAACGACAACAGCCGCGATCACGATCCACGTGGCCCACCCCAGCGGCCCGGAGGAGACCGGGTCGAAATTACTCCACACGCTGATAATTACCAGCGCGAACCCTCCCGCAGCGTTGAGTGCCCCGTGGGCAATGACGCTGGGCCATACGGATGCTGATCGCAGCCGCAACCAGCCGAACAGGACCCCGAACGCCATGCACGCAAAAATCATCAGCGCGACCCCGGTGATGCCGGTACGACCGAAATTGTAGCCGAGAAGCACCAGCGGGGCGTGCCAGAACCCCCACAGCGCACCGGTGATGAGCAGCGCGGGCCAGGTTCCCAGCGGCAGCAACGAGGGCAGTAGCCATCCGCGCCAGCCGAGTTCTTCCCCCAGCGCGAGCAAACTGTTGGGAATGATCGCCGCCGCCGGAAGGCTGAGGAGTTGGAGTGCCACCAGTTGTCCGATGGAATGGTCCTGCAGAGCTGCGCCCCCGCCGCTGAGCCGCAGCTGCGCGGCGAACCCGGAAAAGTACGTGAGATCGGTGGAGAACAACCCCAGGGCGGCAGCGAGAAAGGCCCCCGCGATGATGATGAGCGGGATCCCGAACAGCGCCGCAGCAGTTAGTCCCAGCGTTCTGCCGGCGGGGCGAAGCGGCCACAGACCTAGGTGCCTGCCGATCCGCGCGGGCCGGGGGTGCTGCAGGAAGAACACTGCGAGGAGGGCCGCGGCGGCGGGAGTGAACATCATGACCGACGCGTAGAGCCCCAGGAATGGGGTGGTTAACCCCTGTCCGCCGAGCCAGACGGGAAGCATGACGATCCACGCCAACCCGCAACTGATGACGGCGAAACCGGCGATGGCGAGCCAGGGAACCCGTGCCGGCCCCTCGCCGTCGGAAATTCCGCCCTCGCCCGGGTGCGGGGTTGATCCTGGGACGGTGTCTGGCCTGTTCACCATTTGTTGTGTACGTGTTCTGCGAAGCCTTCGATTCCTTCGAATCGGTACGTGCGGCGGCGGTCATCAGCGGGCGTGAACGTGCCGTTCCATGTTCCGAAGCACTGGTCGGTGTTGCCCGCGAGTACGCCCAGGTTCATCCGGCTCTGCTTGTTGTAGAACGGAGCGAACGTGGCGTCCAGCCCGCCGCCGAACACTCGCCAGGGCCTCTTGATCGCGTCAAGGTCGTATTCCCATGTGAGCTCGGCAGAAATTTTGTGCAGGCGCCCATCGATGAGGACGGAATTCTCGGTGGAACCGGTGCCGTCGGTCCATTTTCCGCCCACCTGGATTCCGTAGACGCTGCCCCCACTCACCCCGGAGCCGGCGCCCCAATTCCACGTGATGTTGTAAGGCCACCGACCGCGCCCGTGATCGAGCACCGCCCACGAACCCTCGGGAACCTCGTGATACTCCGAGCCGATCTGCAGCCAACCGTGCGCCGGCCGGGCGACGTCTTTCACCGTGTACTGGAAGCGTCTATCGCTCCACGGCACGACGACGGCGAGCGCCTCGTGGTTCGCCGGCTTCCCCGCGACGACATCGAACCGGACCTCGCCGACCTCGGCATCGTGGATCCGGGCGCGCAATCGGGTCCCGCCCGGCCGGTCATCGATGGCGATGTCGACGCCACCACCGGAGGCGCGGACCCCTCCCTCGCCGAGGGTGCCGGTCAGTTTCACCCCGCGGGCC
>JAJYRV010000347.1 GCA_021793935.1 Actinomycetes bacterium
TCCGATCTGTCGGGGGAGAACTCGGCGATCACCCCGAGCGCGGAGCGCAGCAGGGTGGAGGGGTCTGAGGATTGGCGGTGAGACACAATTCATTAGCGTGCCATGATTTGGCCCCATCCGGGAAGTTGACCCGGGTTTTGTGGGCAAAATTGCTCTTGTTCCGTAGCACCATCGGGTGGGACCCAGCGGAGATGGCTAAAGTGGCATTATGTCTGCCACTGTTCCTTCTCCGAGGCGCCGCCCCCGGCCCGCGGTACCCATGCCACCCCCGCCTCGACCGGCCTCTTCGTTACCCGTCGTCGACGAAACCTCGGCGGGTGGGGTCGTGGTCAAGGTGGAGAACGGGAAGGCGTTCGTGGCGATCATCGCCCGGCGCAACCGCGCGGGCCGGCTCGAATGGTGCCTGCCCAAAGGGCACTTGGAGGGGGAGGAAACCCCGCCGGAAGCGGCCGTTCGCGAGGTGGAAGAAGAAACGGGCATCACTTCGGAGGTTCTGCGCCACATCGCGACGATCGATTATTGGTTCTCCGGCACGAACCGCCGGGTCCACAAGGTCGTTCACCATTACCTCCTACATTTCATCGCGGGTGAGGTCACCGTTGAGAACGACCCGGATCAGGAAGCCGAGGAGGCGGCGTGGATCCCGCTGGAGGAGGTCGCGGGTCTGCTCGCCTACCCGAACGAACGGCGGGTGGTCGCCACCGCCCGGGATCTGCTGTTCGGACGCCCGTGATCACCACGCGCAAACCCTCGCGCCCCGCCGCGCTCGTCCTCGGTGCTCTCCTCACGCTCGTGTGCGCGCTCACCCTCCTCCCCCGCGCCATGAGCCCGGCCGCGGCGGCGCCCGCCGATGACGATCCCGACCCCGCGGAAATTACGCTGGAGCACGTGGCTCCGGACTATTTGGACGAGGACGAGGATCTCACCCTCGCCGGGACGATCACCAATCATGGGGACACCCCGCTGAGCAACGTCACCGTGTGGTGGCGGATGCTCACCCACGTGCCGAGCGACGAGGGGCTGGAGCAGTGGTTGCGGGAGGAGGACGAGGCCGAACCCCTCACCCTCGCCCGCCACGATCTCGAGGACGAGATCAAGGCCGGTTCCTCCGCTCCCTACGAAATGGTCATCCCCGCCGAGGACTCCCCCTTCGATTACGGATCCGCCTGGGGGCCCCGCGGGATCGAAATGGTCGTCAGCGCCGTCGATGAGGACGGCGAACAGGTGCGCGCCCACGTGCGCTCGACGATCATCTGGTACCCGAGCGATGAGTCGAACGCCGCCCCGCTCACCGTCGCGGCGCCGGTGACCCCGACGGCCGCGGAATGGGCGGCCGCCCTCAACGAAGGCGTCTCGGTCGCGGAGACCTCCGGGCCGCGGCTCGAAGGGATCCTCGGCCACCTGCATGAGCACGCCGTCACGTGGGGAGTGGATGCCGCGCTGCTCGACGAGGTTCCCCCGACCCGGCTGGAACCCTTCCTCCTCGCCGCACCTGGCGAGGAACCCGCCGAGCAGGGGGAGGGGACGGCGGTGTCCGATCCGCTCCAGTGGGAACCCGCAGCGAAGTCGGGTGAACTCGCGGAGAAGATCCGCGCGGCGACCGGCGACCGGGACGTCCTTTCCCTCGGGTGGGCCCGGCCCGATTGGGAAGCGCTCCTTCGGGCCGGAGCGGACGGCGAGGACCTGCGCGAACGCAACACCGACCGCGCGAATACCCTCCTCCACGAGGCGGGACTTTCCCCGGCGGATGGGGTGATCTGGACCTTCACGGGCCTCGACTCGGGGTCGATCTCGCGGCTCGATGAGCGCACCGACACCGTTCTCATCCCGGCGACGGAAGCGGGCGCCAACTTCGTCCCACCCACGGCGGGGCATCTGACCGTCCGCTCCCCGGAGGCGGGATTGACCGATCTGTTGTTGGCACGCACCGAGCCGCGCGAACTCCTCGCCCGCACCCTGATCGAAGCCCAGGAGGAGAGCACCTCCCTCCTCGTCACGCTGCCACCAGAACTCACCGCGGAGCAGGCCGAGAACGTCGCGGAAAACCTCCAGGTGCTCAAAAACGCCCCGTGGCTCGAGCTCTCCCCGCTCACCGCCCCCACGCCGGGCCGGGGCGTCGCGGGCGGGTTGCCGCCGTTGAGTTCGAACCTCACGAGCTCCGACGTCGGGGCGCTCGCCGACTCCCTCGCCCGCGCCGACTCCCTCGCCTCCCTCACCGAAGCCCCCGAACGGGTCGGGGCGCTGTTCCAGACGGCGGCCTTCCTCGCCGGGTCGGAGGTGTGGCGGGAGGACCCCTCCCAGCAGCAGGAACTCCTCGCCGAGGTGGAGGACGCCTCCGGCGCGCAGTTCCTCACGATCGAACGCCCCTCCACCGTCAACCTCATCTCCCAGGGTGGCGATCTGCCCGTCTCGGTGGAGAATGAGAGCCCGCTCCCGTTGCATCCCACCGTGCTCGTGCAGCCGGAGGACGCCCGCCTGCTGGCGGAGGAACCCGTGACCGCGAGCCTGGAGCCCGGGCAGAGCACAACGGTGCGCGTTCCCATCACTGCGGTCGCGAACGGGAACGTCTCGGCGACGATCCGCCTCGTGAACGACGAGGGTGAGGACGTCGCCGCGGCCCAGAACTTCACCGTGCGGGTCCGCGCCGACTGGGAAACGACCGGCACGGCCGTACTCGCCGGGGTGATTGCCGTAGGATTCCTGTTCGGACTCTTCCGTAATATCCGATCCGGCCGCCGCGCGCGGAGGCAGAATGGCTAAGAAAACACTCGCAGGTTCCGCTGCCGTCATGGCCTCGGGAACCTTAGTCTCCCGGGTCCTCGGGCTCGCCCGCGCCGCGATGCTCGCCGCCGCGATCGCGACCGTGGGAGGCGCGGCCGACGCCTTCTCCGTCGCGAACAAGCTCCCCACGATCATCTACATGCTCATCGCCGGCGGGGTGCTCAACGCCGTGCTCGTGCCGCAGATCGTGCGCGCGATGCGTCAACCCGACGGCGGTAATCGGTACGTCAACCAACTCCTCACCCTCGGGTCCGGGGTGCTCGCGGGGGTGACGGCGCTCCTCACCGCCGGCGCGAGCGTCCTGCTCACCCTCTATGCCGCGCGGATGAGCCCGGAGTGGCAACCGTTGGCATTGGCCTTTGCCTACATCTGCCTGACGCAATTGTTC
>JAJYRV010000348.1 GCA_021793935.1 Actinomycetes bacterium
AGTGAATCCGCCGCGGCGGATCCCCGCTGCTCCCCCGTGCGCGCCCGCCGCCCAGAGCGCACCCCGGCGGGAGGCGTCAAAGCAGGAAAGCGCGCCGGCGGTGGCGAGCGTTTCGAGCTGCGCCGTGCTCAATCGGCAACGCCGGGCAAGGTCTCCGATTCCCGTAAACGGTTCCCGCCCCCGTTCAGCGACGATCGCCTTGGCCGTTTCCTCCCCGATCCCCTTGATGGGGGCGAGGCCAAGTTGCACGAACAGATCCCCCGGCTCACCGTGCACCTCGGCGTGTACTCCGGACACGTCTATCCGGGCGCGTTCTACACTCACACCCCGCCGGCGGGCATCTTCTACGAGGGAAGCGGGCGAGTAGAACCCCATCGGTTGGGCGGCGAGCAGCGCCGCGTAGAACGCTTCGGGGTGATGCACTTTGAGCCAGGCGCTCGCGTACACGAGGTAGGCGAAGGAGAACGCGTGGGATTCTGGGAAACCGAAATCGGCAAAGCCTTTGAGCTTTTCGAACACCTCCTGCGCCACATCCCCCGGGATTCCGTTGGCAGCCATCCCCGCAAAGAGCCGGTCTTTGAGCGCATCGATGCGTTCAGCGCTGCGTTTGGCGCTCATGGCACGGCGAAGTTCGTCGGCGTCGGCGGGGCTGAACCCGGCAACGTCGATGGCGATCTGCATGAGCTGCTCCTGGAAAAGTGGCACCCCGAGCGTTTTTTCCAGCGCTGGTTCGAGCAGGGAGTGAAGATAGGTAACGGGTGCTCGCCCCCGCACTCGGTCAATGTATGGGTGCACGCTTTGGCCTTGGATAGGGCCGGGGCGGATGAGCGCCACCTCGACCACGATGTCGTAGAACCGGCGGGGCTGCAGCCTGGGCAGCGTGGCAATCTGTGCCCGCGATTCCACTTGGAACACCCCGACGGTATCCGCGGCGCACAACAGGTCGTACACGGCGGGGTCCTCTTGGGGGATCGAATGGAGGTCGATCTCTTCGCCGGTGAGCTCTCGAACGGTGGTGAAGGCAATTTTTAGCGCCGTGAGCATGCCCAGTCCGAGCAGATCGAACTTTACGAGCCCGGCATCCGCGCAGTCGTCCTTGTCCCATTGCACGACCGTGCGTCCGGGCTTGGTCGCCCATTCCACGGGCACCACGTCGATCACCGGCCGGTCGCAAATGACCATTCCACCGGAGTGGATCCCTAAGTGCCGGGGCAGCCGGAGCAGCTGCTGGGCGAGGGTCAATACCTGGGAAGGGATGCCTTCGGTGTGGCCGGCGGCGGCTTCCTTCGCCGAGTCCGAGGGGGTCCACGGCCCCTCTCGGCGGAGCCGGTCTCGCTCAGATTCGTTCGCGGCGGAGGCTTGGGGCCGGGATTCAGGGATGAGCGGTCCCCACTGCTCGATACCTTTGGCCCACGCATCTTGCTGGCCCGGGTCATACCCGAGCGCGCGGGCGACGTCGCGAACCGCTGAGCGGGGCCGATAGGAGATGACGTTGGCCACCTGCGCCGCGTGGTGGCGCCCGTAGCGGGAGTAGACGAATTGGATCACCTCCTCGCGGCGCCCTGCTTCGATATCGATATCGATGTCGGGTGGGCCGCTGCGTCCCGGGGAGAGGAAACGCTCAAACAGGAGTTTGTGTTGCACCGCGTCCACCGCGGTGATCCCCAGCGCGAAGCACACTGCGGAGTTCGCGGCGCTCCCCCGGCCCTGACACAGAATGTCGTTCTCAGCGCAGAACTGCACGATTTCGTGAACGATGAGGAAGTAGCCACAAAACCCTAGTTCCTCGATGACCTCCAATTCGTGCTCGATGAGCCCATAGGCGCGCTCGGCGTTGGGGGGTTCGCCGTAACGGTTTCGCGCGCCCGCGTAGGTGAGTTCCCGGAGCCACGTGGTTTCCGTATGCCCCTGAGGAACCGGGAATGGCGGCAACCCCGGGGCCACGAGGTCGAGATCGAAGGCGCACTCCCCCGCAATCTCAACGGACCTCTCCAGAGCCTCGGGCCAGCGATAGTGCAACTCGTGCATTTCCTTACCCGTCCGCAAAAATGCTGGTGCGGGGGGCAACCATCCCTCCAAGTCCTGAAGTGATCGCCGCGCTCGAGTCGCGGCGAGAACATCGGCGAGCGGGCCCGCGGCGGGGGTGGCGCAGTGGACCCCTCCCGTGGCCACGACCGGCACTCCTGCTCGGGAAGCAACCTCGACCAGGGCCGCCAGGCGCAGGTCTTCCCCTGGGGTGAGGTGGTGAGTGAGTTCCACGGCAACGTGTTCCCGGCCGAATACGTCGATGAGGTTATTCACCTCCTTCACCGCGGCAGAGAGGTTCCATTCCCGGGGGCCGGTTCCCAGGGCCCTGCGTACGGCTCCTTTGCGACATCCGGTGAGAATCTGCCACTCGCCTCCGGCCTGCTCACCTAGTTCGTGCAGGTGGTACGCCGCATGTCGTTTCTTTCCTGCGCTCAAGTGCCCGAGCGCCATCGCCCGAGACAGCCTGCGATACCCGCCCGCTCCCCGGGCGAGTACGAGCAGGTGGTCCCCGGCCGGGTCAGCTGCATGCGGGTCCATCTCGGCCCCAGCAAGGGTGAGCTCCGCACCGAACACCGTAGGCAACCCCACCTTGCGCGCCGCTCCGGAAAACCTGACCGCCCCGTAAAACCCATTGTGATCGGTGAGCGCGAGTGCGCGCAGGTCCATCGCTTTTGCCGCAGCCACGAGTTCCTCGGGTTGGCTCGCTCCATCGAGGAAGGAGAACGCCGAGTGTGCATGAAGCTCTGCGTAGCCGAACATGTGTTCGATTATAGGTTGCGCTTCCCGGCTTGCGCTACTTCAACTTTTCCTGCCCTCGCCCCGCCGCCGTTGGGGCCTCCTCCGCCATTTCAGAGTGACGATGAGCAGCCCCACCGAGAGCACCAATGCCCGGGCGAACAGCATCGGGCGCGCGCCTTCTCCCAGGTCCGCTCCACTCAAGTGGGCGACGAGGCCGACTAGCGCCGCGAGCGCGATGGCGAGCCATATCCCGGCGAGCACTTTTCGCATGAAGTCAGTCATACACCCCCTCGATGCCCCACCCCTCCTGACCACCGGCGACGAGCCAGGCCCCTGCGGGGGAAACCACTTGCAGGTACACCTGGGGGGTCTCCCCCTCCCACCATCGATC
>JAJYRV010000349.1 GCA_021793935.1 Actinomycetes bacterium
GAGGAAGATGATGAAGAACGTGAAGACGTAGGTCCCGAACGAGGGTCCCCCGATGAGTGAACCGAAATCGCCGAGGCTCCGCCGCACGGCGAGGGACTGAATGAACATCGTCACGACCATGACCAGAGCGGCGACAATCGCGTTCGCACCGAAGGCGGTGATCCATTGAACGTGCCCGGCACCTGCTCGCGCGGGCTGCTGGACGGCGTCGGCGGTGTCACCTTTCCAAATAGCCTTCAGGCTGGTCAGGTAGAGCCGAAGTGAGGGAAGCAGCGGGTTCTCTTGCTCAGGTGCGGGCGGCGTAGCAGCGCCGTACTGCCCGGCTTCCGCGGGCGCAGCGGGTTGCGCGCCTGCCGCGGGAGCCCCGTACTGCGGAGCTGCTTGCCCACTTGGGGGATAGTGCCCCGGGTGAGGCTGTTGCGGCTGCGGATAGGGGTTGGATTGCGCTTCGGTGCCCGATGGGTCAGGGGCAACGTCGGAGGTAGGAATCTGGGTGGTTTCCTCCTCGTTCACCGCTGGGCCCTGATGCGATTCCTCTGGCGGCTGATTCGGCTCCGTCAATTTATTCTCCGTTGCAGTTCTGCACGCGTGTATAGCCAGAATGTCCACGCACTTCCTGCGCGCTCACATTCCGGCCGCGAAAATTAGCACTCATGAACATACCAATAAACGCCAGATTGGCCTGCGGCCAACACCTTTATCTCATTCCGCTGGAATTTACCGGAGCGATTCCTCTTCGAGCCATTTCTGCTGACGCTCCCGGGTGTCCCAAATAGCGTGCACTTCCCGAGGGAAACATGGGCCGCCGCTATCGATGACGTAACCTTTTCTGCATGACGACTTCCACTTCCCTCCCGGGAAGCCTCACCTGGCTTCCCGCCCAAGAACACGCTGAATTACTTGCAAAACCCGTTGCCGATGCAATCACTGGGCTCGAGGCATTCGTTGCCGAAATTGATCCGGAACTAGCTGATACCGCCGCGTTCTGCGACACCTACGGCGTCGCGCTCGAGGAGTCCGCGAACTGCGTCGTCGTCGAGGGGCGACGCGGGGAGGAATCGCGCCTGGCTGCCGTGCTCGTGCTCGCGACCGACCGGGCTGATGTGAACAAGACCATACGTAAGCATCTTGGGGCTCGGAAAGCCTCCTTCGCGCCGATGGCGACGGCGACCTCGCTCACGGAGATGGAGTACGGCGGGATCACTCCGATCGGCGTCCCCTCCGACTGGCCGATCCTCGTCGACGAGGCCGTCGCCGCCGGCGGCTGGCTCGTCGTGGGCTCGGGGATCCGAGGCAGCAAACTCGCAGTTCGCGGTTCAGACCTTGCCCGATTGCCCGGCGCGGAGGTCCTTGCCCTGACGATTTAGCCAATCACCTGGAACTAGCGGAAGCCGAGCTCCTCCCGCCCATGGGGGAAGTTTCGGTTCGCGGCGGAATTCTTCGCGCTACGAGCGAAGCCAGGCGATGTCCGCCAGGTGCTCCTCGGCCCCGCCGGGGGTTTCCAGAATCACCGGTGCCTGCGCCTCGCGGATCGCGGCACGCAGGTCCGCCTCGGGGATCTCCCCCTCGCCCAGATTCGCGTGCCGGTCCGCGCCCGAGCCCTGCGCATCCCGGGAGTCGTTCGCGTGCACGAGATCGATCCTGCCCGTTGCCGCTCGGATACGGTCGGCGAGCCCGGGTAGGTCTTCTCCCGATGCCCACGCGTGGCAGGTGTCGAGGCAGAAGCCGACCCGCTCACCGTCCTTGCCCGCGAGCACGGCTGGCCATAGGTCCGCGATGCGATCGGCGCCGCGGGCGACCGCTCCGTCCCCGCTGGCGGTGTTCTCAATGAGGATGGGAACATGCATGTCAACGGCGTCGAGAGCCTTGCGCCAGTTGTCGTAGCCGACGTTGAGATCCTCTCCGGCGTGGCCGCCGTGAACGATGAGTCCGAGGGCGTCAATTTCCGCGGCGAGGTCGAGTTGCGCCTGGAGAAGCTTGCGGCTGGGGATCCGGATGCGGTTGTTGAGGGAGGCGACGTTGATGATGTACGGCGCGTGAACGTAGATCCCCACTCCTGCCTCCTGGGCGGCGCCCTTCAGCGCCGAGGCTCCCCCAGGAAAGGCGAGTTCGTGCCCTTTCCACGCGGTCGGCGAACCGATCATGATTTGAATGATGCTCGCGCCGCGGGCCTTGGCATCGTCGATTGCGGTCTCGGCGTGGACGTGCGCACCTAGCGGGAAATTCGTCATGGTTTCAGCCTGCCAGATCGCCGCAAGTTTCGCTTCCGGCAATCGTGCAACGATGGAGCATGGCTAGATGCTTTGGAAACGGTGATGACCTCTACCGTCACTACCACGACACCGAGTGGGGCGTGCCGCCCACGGGCTTCGGGGTGAACGAGGCGGAGCTCTTCGAGCGCCTGAGCCTGGAGGTGTTCCAGGTCGGGCTGAGCTGGCTCCTCATTCTCCGGCGCCGGGAGGCGTTCCGCGAGGCGTTCGCCGGTTTCGACCCCGCCATCGTCGCGGAGTTTGACGATTCGGTCGTCGAGGACCTGATCGGCAACGAAGGGATCATCCGCAATCGGCGCAAGATCGAAGCGACCATCACCAACGCGCAGCGAGTCCTCGCCATGCACGCGGACGGCGAAAATCTTGCTGGGCTGTTCGCCGCGCACCGGCCGAGCCAGATCGTTACCCGGCGCCACGCGTACGAGGACCTGCCGGCGTATATCGATGAGGCGGTTGAGTTGTCGAAGGCGTTGAAGCGTCGGGGCTTCACGTTCGTCGGCCCGACGAACGTGTACGCGTTGATGCAGGCGCTCGGGATCGTCGATGATCACCTCGTTTCGTGCCCCGTCGCGGAGCAGCTCGACGCCAGACCCGCGGCCGTCGACGTGTGGGATGAGGTGAGTGAACGCACACCCACGGAGAAGTAGACGCGCCAGTTTTTCTCCTTATAGTTGAACGAGTAGTTGAATCGGCAACAATCTGGAGCGTTTGAATGAAGATCGGCGTCATCGTTGGCAGCACCCGGCGCGGCCGCAAGGGCGATCAAGTCGGGCACTGGGTCGCACGGCGCGCGGCGGAGCAGAACACGGCGCAGGGTGGGCAAGCGGAGTTCGAGGTCATTGATCTCGCCGATCACCAGCTCGGGTTTTATGAGGATGAGGTCCAC
>JAJYRV010000350.1 GCA_021793935.1 Actinomycetes bacterium
CGCGAAGCTCTGCCCCACGCCCAGCCGCGCATCCTCCGGCCGTTTCACCATCGTCGTCTCTGACACTCAGGGCCCCCTAGCGCCTAGCGATCCGGAATCGGTCAACAATCTAGCAGGTGACACGCATTTATGGGCCGATTCCCGGAACCGGGGGGCGCCCACGGAGGCGCGCGTCGCGGTTGCTAAAGTGGTTGTCGATACTTGTGCGAACTTGGCTCGGCAGATACAGGAAGGCGCCGCGATGACGCACCCACCTCAGGGGTGGGACCCCGCCCTTGAGTCAGCACACCGATCCCAGTGCGGGCCCGCGGCCAGGCCCCCGGCGTGGACGAAGGCGACCACCGCGACGCTCCTCGCCTGCCTCCTGCTCATCATCGCGGCCACGGCCGGTTCGGCGGTGCTCGTGCAACGCGCCCACGCGGAGAACGACGAAGAGCCCGTGCGGGTCCTCGAAGGTTTCCTTGAGGCGGCGCTACGCGGGGACCGCGGGTGGGAGGCGTTCGCCGCCCCCAGGATCGCCGAGGAGTTCGCGGTGAGCGACCCGTTCCGCGGCGAGCGGGCGACCGCGCAGGCCTTGGAGATGGACCTCGAGTACTCCATTCTGGATTTCCGCCTCTCGGCCCACAACACGGAACGGTCCCACTACGCCCAGGCACTCGTGGAATTCACATACGACTACGCGCTCCTCGAGGAACGCCACCGCGCCTCGGTCGTTCAACTCATCTGGCTCACCCGGCCGTTCTACTACCCGGGCCGGGACGCTCCCGCCACTCCTGCGCCGGCGTCGGAACCCGATCGGGTGGGCCCGTGGAAGGTGACGGCGATCGGGGCGCCGGGTCAGGAGCACAACCGGAAGGGGCCGCATCGTTCCACCACGAGCCTGGCGGCCACCGAAGCCCGGGAGGGCGACGAGCGCCACTGCGGCTCCCCCGCGGCCGTGTTGGCGGAGATGTCCGAGCGCTCCCGCAGGAGCAATTCTGCCGACTCCTCCTGCCTCTACGGGCAGGACGGCGCGATCGTCGGCGGCGAGGAGATCTCCCGCGAGGACGTGGGCAAGGTGTTCCCGCTCGTTAATGAGTTCACCGAGCGCACCCTCCCTGAGGAGCTCGTGCACATCCGCACCGGCATGAACGAGGCGGCGCAGGTGTTCGCACCGTTCGAGCAGTACCTCATCCCCGCACCCGAGGAGGACTACGTGCTCACCATCGCCCCGCTCACCAACGGCGGGCAGATGGTGTACCGGGTCATCAGCATCCAAGAGCTGCAGGCGCCCCGCGCGTGAGCACCGAACCACGACCCGTGAACCGGCGCGCCCGCACCGCCCGGATCATCATCGCCGCCCTCACCCTCGCCGTCCTCGGCCTGCTCGCGGTGGTGGTGAGACTCGCGTGGCCGGCGACCTATCCCGAGGGGCCCTGGGCGGAGCTGGCACCGGAGGAGGTGGGCGCGCCGTGGACCTCCTCGGACGAGACCTACCGCGCACCGGAATCGGACCGGCTCGATGACGGCTGGCACGCGCTCAACGCCGCGATGCGGGAGAAGGATCGCGAGGCGTTCCTCGCCTTCGCTTCCGGGGAGGCGAAGGAACAGATGGCGCGGTGGTGGGACAACACCTCCCAGATCGGGTGGGAGACCGCCTACATGCTCCCGGCCAGCGGCCACCGCGAGCCGGTGCGGGAAGTCTTCCTCGGTGCCGAGTTGGCGTTCTCCGCCAGTCCCGCGCGCGGCTCGGGAAGCCCGGACGCGGGCCTGCGCCTCACCCAGGGTTTTCCCTATCACGTGACGGTGGAAGGAGAAGGGCGGGACCTGCAGATCACCTCCCTCGAGCCCGTCTACGAGATGCCCTGGGACCAGGGCGAACTCCACGTGGTCACGCGCGAGCACGTCGTGTTGTACGGGTTAGCGGATGAGGCGGACCTCGTCGAGGCGGCGGCGGACGAAGCCGAACGCGCCGCCGTCATCGCCCTCGAATCGATCGAGCGACTCAGCGGGCAGACCTACGCCGACGGGTTCGTTTCGGCGATCACGAACGACGAGGACCGCTTCCTTCAGTGGCAGTGGTCGCCGGGGATCGACGCCGCGGGTTTCGCCCGGCCGACCAGCCGTCCGTTCCCGAGCGATTACCTGCCGGTCGACGTCGCGGTGGGGGAGGAATCGTCGGGGATGTTGGTGACGCTGGGCCCCGGGAGCGCGGACCAGCGCCTATCCACCTTCGTGCACGAGTTCGGCCACGCGCTTCACTACATCGCCCAGCCCGTAGAAGGCGGCTGGGGTGATCTCTCCGCGAGCGAAGGGTTCGCCCGTTTCTTCGAGGAGTACTCGGGCGTGGAAGATATCTACTACGACTTCCGGGTGAAGAACATCGTCGCGACCGAGGGGCTGGAATCCTTCTCCGCCGACGCGCTGCGCGATGCGGGGAACCCGGACCGGGTCGCCATCGCCTACGCCGCGGCGGGTCTGTATTTCAAGTTCGTCGACGAAACCGGCGGGGATGCCTGGCAGATCGCGCTCGATGCGTTCCACTCCGGGGCGGGGTTGGAGGCCGCGATCGGCTCGGCTGGGCCCGAATTCAGCGAATCGGCGTGGCAGGCCTGGGTCGCGTCCTTATGAACGCCCCGGGGCGAAACCGTCCCCGGCCGGCCGTGCTCAGACCGGCAGCACGGCGCCGTTGACCACGCCCGCGCCCGGGGAAGCGAGGAACAGGTAGGGGGCCGCGAGGTCGGCCGGCGTGGGCCAACGGTCATGGTCGGCGCCGGGCATCGCCGCCCGGTTGGCGGGGGTGTCGATGATCGCCGGACTCACCGCGTTGACGCGGATCTGGGTGCCGGCCACGTCCCGCGCGGCCATCTGCACCAGGTGCACGACGCCGGCCTTACTCACCGAGTACGCGAAACCGGCACCCGCGGGAGCCGTGGCTGCGCGGCTCGCGGTGTGAATCAGGCGGCCCTGCCCCTCCTTCGCGAAGGATTGCAGCGTGTACTTCGTGACGATCGCCGCGCTGAGAAGGTTGAGGTGCAGCTGGGCCTCGAGTTCGGCGACGTCGAGCTCGGCCAGGGTACGGCGCGGGGCGAACCCGCCGGACGGTGTTGATCACCGCCCACGGCGTGGGCACGCGGGCGAACAACGCCGCCGCGCTGCTCTCC
>JAJYRV010000351.1 GCA_021793935.1 Actinomycetes bacterium
TTCTTCTTGGTGATGTAGTTGCGGCTCTTGCACACCTCGCAGGCGAGGGTGATCTTCGGGCGGACATCCGCTGACTTGCTGGCCACTTGTCGATCCTCACGTTGACGCTGGGGCTGTACGCACCCAATTGTAGTTTGTTTTCGCCGGGCGCACCCGGCCGGTGTGTGGTAGCGGAGGCGGGACTCGAACCCGCGACCTCACGATTATGAGTCGTGCGCTCTCACCAACTGAGCTACCCCGCCGCGATCTCCCGCAAGGCTCCTGGTGGAGCCCCGCGGGGTTTGAGCCCCGATAGGGAATCGAACCCTAGACCTTCTCCTTACCATGGAGACGCTCTGCCGACTGAGCTATCGGGGCAGCGGGATCGAGCGTACCTGATGATCGGCGCCTCGCGCTAATCCTCGTGACCCACATCCCATCTCATCTGCGCGCCCGCGAACTCGCGCAGCGCGTGGATGAGATTTCGTGGCGGGTGAGGGATTTGAACCCCCGAAGCATTCCGCGGCTGATTTACAGTCAGCTCCCTTTGGCCACTTGGGTAACCCGCCTCGTTCGCCTTAAAAGGTGAACCGATGGAACAATATCAAGTTATTCGAGCAAATGACGAATCACGACGAGATCTATCCTGAGAGGTGCACCACATGGCCGCTGTTTCTTCTTTCGACGTCGTCTCCAAAGTGGACCGCCAGGAGGTGGATAACGCCCTCAACCAGGCGGCTAAGGAGATCGCGAATCGGTACGACTTCCGCGGCGTGGACGCGTCGATCGCGTGGGAGGGCGAGACGATCCTCATGTCCGCCAACGCCCCCGAGCGGGTGCTCGCGATCCTCGACGTCTTCCAATCGAAGCTGTTCCGCCGTGGAGTCTCCCTCAAGGCTCTCGACTTCGGCGACGGAGAACCCAAACCCTCCGGGAAGGAGTTCCGGCTTCTCGGGTCGCTGAAGGAAGGCCTCAGTAGCGAGATTGCGAAAAAGATCACAAAGTTGATCCGCGATGAGGGCCCGAAGGCAGTGAAGACCCAGATCACCGGTGACGAAGTGCGCGTGAGCTCGAAGTCCCGCGACGATCTGCAGGCGGTCATCGCACTCCTCAAGGGTGCCGACGAGATCGATGCGGCGCTCCAATTCGTCAACTACCGTTAACCCGCGCCCCAGCGCTATGTGGGGCCGGCTGCGATAGGCGGGGCGGGCGCGCATGAACTCCTTCCGCTGGGGCCACCTCGCCCTGCTCAGCGCCGCGGTGATGTTCACCGTGAGCCTGGAGACCCTGCCGGCGGGGATCCTGCCGGCGATGAGCGCGGAGTTCTCCCAATCCGGTTCCGGGATCGGCCGACTGGTGTCGGTATGGGGATTCACGGTGATTCTCACCTCCCTCCCCCTCGTGCGCCTCTTCGCCCGCTGGGACCGCCGGGCTGTCACCTCGGTGTGCCTCGCGATCACCGGTCTCTTCAGCCTCGGCACCGCCTTCGCCCCCTCCTACCCCCTCGCGCTCATCTCCCGCGTGCTCGGCGGGGCGAGCCACGGGCTGTTCTGGGCCCTCGTCGTCGTATACGCCGCTACGCTCACTCCCCCGCGGTTCCTCGCCGCGGGGATCGCTCTGGTCACCGGAGGCTCCCAGCTCGCGGCGGCCCTCGTCATCCCCGCGGCGGCCACCCTGGTGGACCACGTACCCTGGCGCATGATTTACGCAGCGATTGCGGGGTTGGCGGTGATTACCGCGATCGCGATCCGCCTCCTGCTGCCCGCCGACCAGCCCGCCGCGTCTCCCGCCCAGGGGGCCGCTGCCTCCCCGTGGCGCGAACCGAGGCTGGTCGGGCCCGCTACGTTGGCGGCGGTGGCACTGTTCTTCGTGTTCTCCCACTTCGTCGTGTACACGTACGCGACGGTGTTCTTCACCGTCGACGGCGCCGCCGACCCGCGGCTCAGCACGTACCTCGCCGTCATCGGCGTCGCCTCGATCCTCGGGCTGATCATCTCGGGCCCGCTGGCCCAGCGGTTGCCCCGGTACGGGCTCGTGGCCTACCTGCTCATTTTTGCTGGAGCCATGCTGCTCATCGTGCCGGCCGCACTGGGCCCGAGGTTCGCTGGTCTCGCGCTGTGGGGTCTGATGTTCGGCACGATCGGACCTGCCGCACAGGCCCTCGCGCTTCGTTTCACCCCCGAGCGCTTCCGCCCGACGATCTCCGCGGCGATGGTCGTGACCTTCAACCTGGGGATCTCGATGGGGTCATTCACCGGCGGGGTGCTCGTCGACTCCGTGGGAGCCCACGCGACCGCCTACGTCGCTGCCGGTGCGCTGACGTTCGCCGCGGGGCTCGCGGCCTGGGCGGGGCCGCGGCTGCGGGAGGAACCGCGGGAGGCACGCCTCTAGCCGTCGAGAACGGGATTGTGGTTGCTTTCGCCGGCTACAGCAACCTCAACCCCGTTCTCGTGCAACCTCAATCTCATTCTCGTCGGGCAGGGGCCGCCCGCACCAACGGGATGGCGCTCAGTAGCCCACTTCGACGGCCGCATCGGACAGGGAGATGCGGGTCATCTCCTCCCGGGGCACGACCTTGATCCGTTCCCGCCCGGCTGCTTCGCCCAGCTGCCGTTCGTAGGTGTCGAGCAGCTCCCAGCCGTGCCACGTGGTGAAGGGAACCCCCTTGTCCTGCAGTTTCTGCAGAATGGCGTCGCTCTCCCGGTTCGGAGCAGGGCGCTCGCCGCCCTCGAACTCGTCAAGAAGGTTCCGGATCGTCTCTGCCGCGTCGGATTTGGTCGAGCCGATCAGTCCGACGGGGCCGCGCTTGATCCACCCGGTGGCGTACGTGCGCGCAAGAGGCTGACCGTCGTCGCCGAGCACGCGCCCACCGGTGTTCGGGATGACCCCGTTGACGGCGTCGAAGGGCACGTCGGGAAGCGGGGAACCGAAGTAGCCCACCGCCCGGTAGACCGCCTGGACGTCGAACTCCTCGAACCGGCCGGTGCTGCGCACGCTGCCGTCGCCGGTGAGTTCGGTGCGTTCGGTGCGCAGGCCTTCGACCTTGCCGTTACCGAGGATCTCCACGGGGCTGTGGAGGAAGTGTAAGTGCACGCGCCGAGGATGCCCCGCAGGTGAACGCAGCGTCCAGTCAGTGAGGGTCTTCACGACCTGCCGGGTCT
>JAJYRV010000352.1 GCA_021793935.1 Actinomycetes bacterium
GATCGATCGCGCCTTCCTTGAAGTAGTCCCCGAACGAGAAGTTTCCGTTCATCTGGAAGAAGGTGCCGTGCCGGGTGGTCTTGCCCACCTCTTCGATGTCGGCGGTGCGCACGCATTTCTGCACGCTCGTCGCCCGCGGCCACGGCGCCGGTTCCTCCCCGAGCATGTACGGGATGAACTGCACCATCCCCGCGATCGTGAACAGGGTGGAGGGGTCGGGGGAGATCAGGGGTGCCGACGGGACCACCGTGTGCCCACGTTCGGAGAAAAATTCCAGCCAGCGGCGGCGGATCTCAGCGGAGCGCATGAATTCGTCCTTCTTTCGAAAGCCACGGGGCGTGGCCGAATCTAGTGTTAAAAGTACTGTTCCGGATCGTCGACGTCCGCGGGGAACTCCCGTTCCCATCCGTCGGATTCCTTCGAGGCGCGGCTCGTGCCCGAAAGGAGCGCCTCAGTGAGCGCTTCTTCGTGTTCCGCCATGGAGGCCTTTAGCTCCCCCGATGCCGTACGCAAGGAATCGGCGAGGTTATTGACGGCGGCCGCCATCCCGCCGGGGGTGAGGTGGGTGGCGACGGCGTTGACTTTGCTCACCTTCCGCAGCACGTACACGGTCGCGCCGACGCCCACAGATACCCAGAACAGCCGTCGCATCACGAGTTCTTCTTCCCAAACAACCCCCGCACCGCGAGGGAGAACGAGGCGATCTTCACCAGCGGCCGGCCAATGGTCGCGGCGACGAGGGAGGTCACCGCCGAAACGTTCTGGGTGGTCTCGGCAGCTGCCGTCGTCATCACGTCGACCTTATCGAGCTGCTCGCGCGCCGAGACGACGGTTTCCGCGGCCTCGTCGATGATGGGCATCGTGTGGTCGGTGACGTCCTTCAGCGTCTGCGTCGCCTGGTCGAGCACCCGCCCGAATTTGAATAGCGGAATCGCCAGCACTCCCACCAGGAGAACGAACGCGATCGCCGCGATTAAGCCAGCAAGGTCGCCTATCGACATGGTCTGCCTTTCGGTTTAGGAGCGAATAGTTCCTAGAGTATCGAATGAACGTACAACTACGCCCCGGTAGGCGTGAGCCCCCGGGGCGTAGAAGTGGAACAGATTAGCGTGAGTAGTACTCAACCACCATCTGAACATCACACGTCACGGGAACCTCCGCCCGCTTCGGGCGGCGGACGAGCTCGAAGCGCAGCTTCTCCAGGTCCACGCTCAGGTATTCGGGAACCTCGGGCAGCACGTCGCGGTGCGCACCGGCCGCCGCGACCTGGAACGGAACCGTCACCTGCGACTTCGGCTTGACCTGCACGACCTGGCCCGGCTTCACCTTGTAGGAGGGGCGGTCGACGATCTTGCCATCAACGAGGATGTGGCGGTGGGACACCGCCTGGCGCGCCTGCGCCATCGTGCGGCCGAATCCGGCGCGCAGCACGAGCGCGTCGAGGCGCATCTCGAGGTTTTCCACGAGCGCTTCACCTGTCAGCCCCGATTCCTTCCGGGCGAGGTCGAAGGCGCGGCGCAGCTGCACCTCGCGCAGTGCGTACTGGGCACGCAGCCGCTGCTTCTCCTTGAGCCGGACGGCGTAGTCGGAGTCCGCGCGGCGGCGGGCACGGCCGTGCTCCCCCGGCGGATACGGGCGCTTCTCGAAGTAGCGGGCGGCCTTGGGCGTGAGGGGAATCCCCAGCGCGCGGGACATGCGCACCTGGCGGCGCGCTTTTTGGGAGTGGTTGCTCATGTGAGACTTTCTGTCGTTCTTCTTACGTCATACCGGCACCTGCGCGCCGGTATGGGGTCGACACGTAACGGCTAAGACCCCAGTGGTTCCAAAATGAACCTACGCAAGCTTAGCGCACGGCACTCTAGACCTCACTACCTGATTCAGGGGTATCCGCCCGTTTGGTGGTGGTCTCGCTCACGTTTCGGTTCCGCAGCGCCTCCACCCGCGCGAGGCGCTCTCGGATCGCGCGTTCAAACCCTCGGTCGGTGGGGTGGTAATACCGCGCTCCTGCGAGCACCTCCGGGAGGTACTCCTGCCTACCGACTGCGTGGGGAGCATCGTGGGCGTATTCGTACCCGACTCCGTGGCCGAGGTCCTTCGCTCCCGCGTAATGCGCATCGCGCAGGTGAGTAGGTATCGTTCCGAGCTTGCCTGCCTGCACATCCGCCAACGCCGCATCGATCGCCTTATACGCGGCGTTGGACTTCGGTGCACTCGCAATGTGGGCCACCGCCTGCGCCAGTGGGATCCGCCCTTCGGGCATGCCGATGAACGAGACCGCCTCCGCCGCTGCGATCGCGACTTGGAGGGCCGAGGGGTCCGCCATTCCTACTTCCTCCGCCGCCGCAATCACCACCCTCCGAGCGATGAACCGCGGGTCCTCCCCCGCCGCGATCATCCTCGCCAGATAATGCAGGGAGGCATCGACGTCCGACCCGCGCATCGACTTGATGAACGCACTCGTGACGTCGTAGTGCTGATCCCCCGCCTTGTCATAGCGGACCGCCGCGACGTCGATCGCTTTTTCCACGTGCGTGAGGGTAATCTCGTTCGCGTTGGCAGAGATCGCACTTCCTGCCGCAGCCTCGAGGATCGTGAGCGATTTGCGGCCGTCCCCACCGGCGAGCCGGAGCAAATACTCGCGGGCGTCGTCGTCAATCGTTAGTTTCCCGGCCAAGCCGCGCTCGTCCGTGAGGGCGCGGGAAACAAGCGTGTTGATCGATTCCATCTCCAGCTGCCGCAGCGTCACGAGGATCGATCGGGACAGCAGCGGGGAGATCACCGAGAACGAAGGGTTCTCCGTGGTTGCGGCAATCAGTGTGACCCACCGGTTCTCCACCGCGGGCAACAGCGCGTCCTGTTGCGACTTGGAGAACCGGTGCACTTCGTCAATGAACAGCACCGTCTCTCCGGAGCCGGTGGTTAGCTTCCGGCGCGCTGCCTCGATGACGTTTCGAACGTCCTTCACGCCCGCGGTGACAGCGGAGAGCTCAGTGAAATCCCTCCCCGATGCACGCGCAACCAAATACGCCAGCGTCGTCTTTCCCGTGCCTGGTGGGCCCCACATGATGACCGAGCTGGGTGGGAGGTCACCTTCCTGTGGTGGTTCCACCAACCGGTTCACCGGCGAGCCAG
>JAJYRV010000353.1 GCA_021793935.1 Actinomycetes bacterium
GGCTCGGCGTGGATCACCCTCCGCGCGACCGGCCCCGTTCGGGCGAGCTACCTCACCCTCGAGGTCAAAGCGAACGGCGGCGAGCACCTCGCGTCCTTCTCCGTCCCGCTCGAGGTGTACAGCGAGGAACTCCCCGAGCTGCCGATCCCCAACACGCACTGGTTCCACGCTGATGGCCTCGCGCACTACTACGGTGACGAGGTCTGGAGCGAGGACCACTGGCAGAGCATCGATGCCTTCCTCGGCGCCGCGCGGGACCTCGGCGCGAACATGATCCTCACCCCGGTGTGGACCCCACCCCTCGACACCGCGATCGGCAGCTACCGCCTCCCCACCCAGCTGGTGTCGATCGCCGAAGAGGACGGCGGATACACCTTCGATTGGTCACGGCTGCACCGGTGGCTCGACCTCATCGAAAAGCACGGTTTCACCTACATAGAAGTCCCCCACCTATTCACCCAGTGGGGCGCCAAACACGCCCCCGCCTTCTATCTCTCCTCCGGCGCTGGCCGCTCCAGCCCGCGCTTCGGCTGGCACACGCCCGCGACCGACCCCGCCTACCGCGCCTTCCTCGAGCAGCTCCTACCCGCCCTCCAACGCGAACTCTCCCGCCGGTGGGATCTGGACCGCGTCTACTTCCACATCTCCGATGAACCCGTGCCCGCCGACCTCGCCCACTACCGCGCCGCTCACGGGCAGGTCGCGGACCTTCTCGCGGGCCGGAACCTCATCGACGCGATCAGCGACCTCGAGCTCCACGACGACGATCTCGTTCAGATCCCGGTCGTCGCCACGGACCATGCCGACGCGTTCCAGCGGGCGGGTATCCCGATGTGGCTGTACTACTGCGTCGGGCAGGAGCGGGAGGTCGCCAACCGCTTCATCGCCCTGCCCTCCGCCCGCAACCGGGTCATCGGCGCACAACTCTACGAGACCAGCGCCCGGGGCTTTCTGCACTGGGGCCTCAACTTCTACAACACGTACCACTCCACCGCGCCGATCGACCCGTTCACCGATACGTGCGCCGGGGGCGGCTTCTTCGGCGGGGATGCCTTCCTCGTCTATCCCGGCGAAGGCCGCCAGCCGCTTCGCTCCATCCGGTTCGAGGTGTTCCGGGACGCGATCACCGACCTCAAACTCATGTACGCGCTCGAGCGCCGCGCCGACCGGGAACGCGTGCTCCGGCTCATCGATCAAGACGGGGAGCTCCGGCTCGAGGCGTTCACCTACGACCCGGACCATTACCGCCGCGTCACCGTCGAACTCATCCGCGCCCTCAAGCAGAACCGATCCACTCCGTCGACGCCGATCGATTCGTGAGAAACTGACGCCATGTGTGGCCGCTACGCCTCCTTCCGAAAAGCTCAGCAGATCGCCGATGAGTTCGACGTCGTCACGCTCTCCCAGGCGGCGCGTGATCTTGAGCCGAGCTGGAACATCCCACCCACGGCTCCGGTGCGGATCATCGTCGAACGCCCCGCCACCGTTGCGGAACGCCCCGCCCCCGCTGCGGAACGTTCCGCTACCGGTGAGGGGCGCGGCGAGGCGGCGGAGCCGGTCCGGGCGATGCACGCCGCCCGGTGGGGGTTGGTCCCGCCCTGGGCGGACTCCTTCTCGGTGGGCGCACGGATGTTCAACGCCCGCAGCGAGACGGCGGCGACGAAGCCGTCCTTCCGCAAGCCGTTCTCGACATCGAGATGCCTCGTCGTCGCCGATGGCTATTACGAGTGGCACACGAGCGAAACCGGCGAGAAGACCCCGTACTACATCTTTCCAACCCACGGGGAGTCCATCGCGTTCGCCGGGCTGTTCTCGTGGTGGCCGAACCCGGAGGAACCCGAGGATTCCCCGGACCGGTGGGTGCTCACGACCACGATCCTCACCGCCGCCGCCCGCGACGGGTTGGAGCAGATCCACGAGCGCGAACCCGTCATGCTCCCGCCCGAGCACATCGCCCCGTGGCTCGACCCGGACCTCACGGACCCCGCCGCGATCGTGGACCTCCTCACCGCGCCGGGCCCGCAGCTTAGCTGGCACCGCGTCTCCCGCGCCGTCGGGTCAGTGCGCAACAACACCCCCGAACTCATCGCGCCCGCCGCCCCGCCCGTGCAAGACACCCTGCTTTAAAACCATGAGCGCGACCCGCCCCGCCCCTCCCCCGCCCGCGCGGCCACGCCTCACCCCGCCCCGGCCCCGGCTCGTCGCCGACCTCGGGGTGGCTTTCCTCGCCTTCATCGCGCTCGGACTCCCCTCCATCCTGCTCGCGCCCCAACCCTGGCACAGCGAGTTCTTCCTGTTCGGCACCCAGACCCTGCTCAGCACCGAGCCCTCGGGCACGGTCGCCACGGTCATCCGCACGACCATCAACCTCTGCGCGGCGATCGGAATGCCCGTCGCGGTGATCTGGCGGGCAAGCAAACCCGTGCACTCCACCGCGGTGGTCGCTGCCCTCGCGCTCGCGCACTTCTTCACCGGCGTGCTGCTCATGCCGGTGGACCTGCTCATCTTCCTCTCCCTGTACTCGCTCACGATCTACGCGAGCAGCGCGGCCTCGCGCGTCGGGCTGTTCACCGCTCTGTTCGGCGGTTCCCTCGTCACGATCTCGATCGCACCGATCTGGGGCGGGATCGAAAGCGCGATCGTCGGTGGCGTGCTGTTCTCGCTCGCCGCGATGCTCGTGCTGCTCGCCTGGGGAGCCGGCCTGCTGCGCCGCAGCCGCCTGGAGCAGCGCGAGTCGCTGCGGGAGCGGGCGCAGCGCCTGGAGCGTGAACGCGACCAGCAGGCACAGATCGCCACCGTCGCCGAACGCAACCGGATCGCCCGGGAGATGCACGATATCGTTGCCCACTCCCTGTCCGTCGTCGTCGCCCAAGCCGACGGCGGCAGGTACGCGGCCGCCGCCGACCCCGAGGCCGCCACGCGCGCGCTGGAGACCATCGCAGAAACCTCCCGCGCCGCCCTCGCCGATATGCGCCGCATCCTCGGGGTGCTGCGCGACGAGAACGGCGAGACCGCCGACCTCATCCCCCAACCCGCCGACGCCGACATCGATGCCCTCATCGGCCAGGTGAAAGCCGCCGGCCTCAACGTCTCCCACGTGACCCTCGGCGCACCCCGCGCCCTAGATCGG
>JAJYRV010000354.1 GCA_021793935.1 Actinomycetes bacterium
TTCCTGCCCCGTCGCGGAGCAGTTCGACGCCAAATCCGTAGCCGCAGACGTGTGGGACGAGGTGAGTGAACGCACACCCATGCCGAAGTAACCGCACCGGTCTTTCTCCTTATAGTTGAACGAGTAGTTGAATCGGCAACAATCTGGAGCGTTTGAATGAAGATCGGCGTCATCGTTGGTAGTACCCGGCGCGGCCGCAAGGGCGATCAGGTCGGGCACTGGGTCGCACGGCATGCGGCGGAGCAGAACGAGGTGCAAGGTGCGCAAGCGGAGTTTGAGGTCGTCGATCTCGCCGATCACAAGCTCGGGTTTTACGAGGACGAGGTTCACCCCGCCGGGGCGAACAAGCAGTACGCCGATCCGGCGACGCAGACGTGGAGCGACCTCATCGATGGTTTCGACGCGTTCATCTTCGTCACCCCCGAATACAACCACTCCGTGCCCGCGCCGATGAAGAACGCCTTCGACATGCTCTTTCACGAGTGGGCGCGCAAGGCGGTGGCCTTCGTCTCCTACGGCGCCGGCGGCGGGATCCGGGCTGTGGAACACTGGCGGGCGATCGTCGCGAACGCCCACATGCTCGACGCACGTTCGCAACTGACGGTCTTCTTAGAAACCGACTTCGTCAACGACGTCTTCACTCCGAACCCGCAGCTGGAAACGAACCTTACGGGCGTCGTCGACGAACTCCTCCAGCTAACTCGCGCTTCCAAAACGCTGCGCGTGGACGCGTAAGGAAGGCACAATAAACCCAGTTGGTTCGCGCCAACTATTCTCAAGGCCGTTGGCCTTCAGAAAGACCAGTTCCGGTCCGGTGGGTGCGCTCGTCCCCCAGGGCGCACCCACTGTCTCTGTCAGAAGCAATGCACGCCACACCGGAAAATGACTAGACCTGCTTCCCGCGGTCTCTTAACGTAAGAGGTACACAGGGAAGGAGGTGGTCCGTAACAGTGTTTTCTTTTCGGACTTGTGAGGTGACTGTCCGCTAGCGCGGAAAGTCTCGCGGTGGCGAATACCAAGCAGTCACCGGCGCCCATGGAACCGTCAATTAGTCCGCGGCGGTAGCGATATTCGCAATCCATGGGCGTTTTCATGCCCCAAATACCCGCCCCAGCAGTTCCATCCCTGATCCACAATGGTGTGATGGCACTAAAACTGGGTTTCCACACCGGCTACTGGTCCGCAGGTCCGCCCCCGGGGGCGGCGGAGGCCGTTGCCGCCGCCGACGAGCTCGGCATCGATTCGGTCTGGACCGCCGAAGCGTACGGCTCCGACGCGTTCACTCCCCTAGCATGGTGGGGCTCGAGCAGCTCCAAGGTTCGCCTTGGCACTGGAATCGCGCAGATGGCGGCGCGCACGCCGACGGCCACGGCAATGGCGGCGCTGACCCTCGACCACTTGAGCAACGGCCGGTTCATCCTCGGCCTCGGCGCATCCGGACCACAGGTTGTTGAGGGATGGTACGGCCAGCCCTACAGGAAACCCCTCGCCCGCACCCGCGAATACATCTCGATCATCCGAGACGTGCTCCGACGCGAAGCACCCGTCACCGCGCCCGGCCCTGACTATCCGCTCCCCTACGGCGACGGGCAGGGGAAGCCGCTACTTTCCACCGTGCACCCCCTACGTGGGGACCTGCCTATCCACCTCGCCGCGCAGGGCCCGAAGAACACCGAGCTCGCCGCCGAAATCGCCGACGGTTGGCTCCCCGCGTTCTTCTCGCCGCGCCATGATCATGACTATCGTGAGCGGTTGCAGGCTGGGTTTGCCCGCCGTTCGAATGAGATCACACCGGCGGCCGACTTCGAGGTGAGCGCATCCGTCCCGGTGGCGATCGGCACAGACATTGAGGACGCCGCGGCCCACCTGAAACCGCACGTCGCCCTCTACGTCGGCGGGATGGGGTCGGCGACGGACAACTTCCATCGCAACGCCATCGCTCGGCTCGGGTGGGAGGAGAAATGTGAAGAAATTGCTGCCCGCTACCGAACGGACAAGCGCGCGGCCGCCGAGGCAGTTCCCACCGAACTGGTGCTCGACATCGCGCTCGCCGGCAACCCGGAGCAGTTGCGCGAGCAATTCGCCGCGTGGCAGGACACGTGCTTGACGACCTTCATCATCCAGACTGATCCGCGGGCGCTGCCAGCCATCGCGGACGCCCTATCACCCGAGTAACCGGCCTCGCGAGTCCTTCTCGGTTGTGGCGAACAGTGCGCAACCTGGCATGCTGGAGAGATGGACTTTCGAATCTTCACCGAACCGCAGCAAGGCGCGACCTACGACGACCAGCTCCAGCTTGCATTAGCAAGTGAGCGGCTGGGCTTTGACGCGTTCTTCCGGTCAGACCACTACGTGTCGATGGGGGACGGCGATGGGCTGCCCGGTCCGACGGATGCGTGGACGACGCTGGCTGGGCTCGCCCGGGAGACCTCGACGATCAAGCTCGGGACGCTCGTCAGTTCCGCTACGTTCCGCCACCCCGGAATTCTTTCAATCCAGGTGGCCCAGGTTGATCAGATGTCCGGCGGGCGGGTGGAACTCGGTCTTGGTGCGGGCTGGTTCGAAGCCGAACACCAAGCGTATGGGATCCCCTTCCCGCGGCGCCGGTTCGATCGCCTCACCGAGCAACTCGAGGTGATCTCTGGACTCTGGGCTACCCCGGCCGGTCAGCAGTTCAATTACGCCGGGGAGCACTACCAGCTCCGCAACTCCCCTGCGCTCCCCAAACCGGCCCATGATATTCCGATGATCATCGGCGGGCACGGCGCCAAGCGCACTCCTGCGCTCGCGGCGAGGTTCGCCTCCGAATTCAACATTCCGTTCGCCGCATTCGACGACGTCAAACCCATCTTCGACCGGGTCCGGCAAGCGTGTGAGGATGCCGAGCGCGATCCGAGCGAACTCACCTATTCCGCGGCGTTCGTCGTATGCGTCGGCGAAACGGAGGAGGCGTTCGTGCAGCGGGCGAAGGCCATCGGCCGCGATCCGAAGGAGCTACGTGAAGTAGGGATCGCCGGGACCTCCGCAGAAGCAGTCGATCGGCTCGAGCAGGTGCGAGCAAGCGGCGCTGAGCGCGTCTACCTTCAGTTCCTCGACATGTCCGATCACGCGCAGCTCGAACTCATCGC
>JAJYRV010000355.1 GCA_021793935.1 Actinomycetes bacterium
AACCGTCTTAGCGTCAATCTCAACTGTACGCCCGCATTCGCGGCAGACAAGGTGGTGGTGGTGCTCGGTGCGCACGCACCGGCGGAACAGGCTCTCCCCATCACCCGCGCGCAGCACGTCCACCTCACCGGCTTCGGCGAGCGCGGTGAGGGTGCGGTAGACGGTGGCGAGGCCCACCGAGTGGCCCGCATCGGAGAGGAGAGCGTGGAGTTGTTGCGCGGACCGGAACCCGCTGGTGTCTTCCAACAACTCATAGACGGCGGCACGTTGCCGCGTCATCCGTTTCATCGACTCTCCTGAACTGACGAAAGCTTCGCACTAGTCACTTTACTTCGTCTGATGCGTGATTGCACTCCAGAGATCACGGCGAACAGGGTGATTGCGAGCACGACGATCGTCGCGCCCGGAGGCGCGGGATAGGCGAAGGTGATGAGGAGCCCGCCGAGGGTGACGATCCCACCGATGCCCATCGCGAGCCACATCGTTGCGCTGAAGGAGCGCGCGAACTCTTGGGCGGTAACAACGGGCACGATCATCAGCGCGCTGACGAGCAGGAGGCCCACGACCCGCATCGAGACGGTCACGGTGAGCGCGGCGACGACCGCGATGAGGGTGTTCAGGGCGACGACGGGCAGCCCGGAGGCGCGGGCGAATTCCTCGTCGTAGCTCACGGCGAACAGCGCGGTGCGCAGGCGCAGCCCCACGAGGATGATGAGGGCGGATAGCCCCACGGTGAGCCACACGTCGGCCCCGGTGACGGTCGCGAGCGATCCGAACAGGTAGCCGGTGAGGTTCGCGCTCGTGCCGCCCGCGATCGAGATGATGAGCACGCCCCCGGCGATCCCGCCGTAGAAGAGCAGCGCGAGGGCGACGTCGCCGGTGGTCTTGCCCCGGTCGCGCATGAATTCGATGATGACTGCGCCGGCGATCGCAGCGACGATCGCGCCGGGCACCGCGTACTGATCGGCCTGGGCCGCGCCGGTGATCGTCCCCACGAGCCAGCCCGCTCCCACCCCGGTGAGGGCGACGTGCCCGATGCCGTCGCCGAGCAGGGAGAGGCGGCGTTGCACGAGGAAGGTGCCGACCACGGGGGCGACGAGCCCGACGAGCACGGCGACGAGGATCGAGCGCTGGGCCATGGGGGAGGCGAGGAGATCGAGAACGCTCACGTCACCACCCCATCGGGTTGTCGGCGGGCGCGAACTGGGAATCGGCCGCCTCGTCGAAGGCTTCGTCGTGGTGGGAGATCTCGTGGAAGGCGTCTTCAGCTTCGTCCACGTGCACCGGAATCCCATCGATCACCACGCATTCGTGAGCGATCGTGCCCTCCTCGATCGTCACCGTCCGGGTGATGATGTCGGCGAAGGGGCCCAGGTCGTGCAACACGAGGACGACGGCGCGCCCCTCTCCCGCGAGGTCGCCAAGGAGGGTGGCGAGTTGCTGTTTGCGTTTCTCGTCGACGCCGGCGGTAGGTTCGTCGAGCACGAGCAGTTCCGGATCACGCACGAGCGCGCGGGCGATCGCCACGCGCTGGGCCTGCCCGCCGGAAAACGTCGAGACGGCGTCTTTTGCCCGGTGCTGCAGCCCCACGGCCGCCAACGCCCGCGTCACCGCCGAACCGGCGCGGGGGTTGCGCAGCCAGGGGGAGGCGAGCAGGCCGGTGCGCACCACCTCGCTTGCGGTCGCCGGCATGCCGGCCGGGGCGAGGATGCGTTGGGGCACGTAACCGAGTTTGCCCCACGGCACCCTCGACCGGGCGCTCACGGGGACCCCGAACAGGTGAGCGGATCCGGCCGAGGGGGTGATGAGCCCCGTCGCGGCCCGCAACAGCGTCGATTTGCCCGATCCGTTCTCTCCGAGGATCGCGACGACGTCGCCTGCGTTCACCTTGAAGTTCACCTGCTGCAGCACGGTGCGGGAGTCGAAGCTCACGCCGATGTCTCGCAGTTCCATTAACGGCATTGCAGCCCGCCTTCCAACGCGTCGAGGTTCGCGTACATGAGGGTGAGGTAGTCCTCCCCGTCGGCCACGGCCTCGATCGGATTGAGCACCCCGTAGTCGATGTCGAGTTCCTCGGCGAGGACCTTCGCGATCTTCGTTTCCCCGGGCTCGGCGAACACGATCGGCAGCCCGAGATCGGCGATCTCTTCACGCACGTTCGCGAGGGCGGCGGGGGAGGGCTCGGTCTCGGGGTCGATCCCGGCGACGGCGATCTCGGTCAGGCCGTAGGCATCGGCGAGGTAGCCGAACGCCGCGTGCCCGGTGACGAACGAATCGTAGGTGCACTCCCCGAGGCGGTCGAGGAATGCCGCATCGAGGTCCTCGAGGTCCGCGCGCACGGCGGCCGCGCGTTCGCGGTAGCCGTCCTCATTGCCGGGATCGGCGCTGCTGAGCGCCTCGGAGATCGCCTCCGTCGCCGCCACCATCCGCGCCGGGTCGAGCCAGAAGTGCGGATCCAGCGCGCCGTCCCGTTCGACGAGGTCGACCGTGGCCGCGAGGTCGAGCACGTTCTCGCTGTCCGCAGCTGCGGCGTCAACCGCCGGTTGGAACCCCGAGACGGTGACGACGAGATCCGCCTCGCCCATGGCGAACACATCACGAGGGCCGAGCTCGACGTCGTGGGGCTCGGCGCCCGCGGGAACAACGTTCGAGACCTCGGCGTCCTCGCCCCCGATGGCGTCGGCGAGGAACTGCACCGGATATGACGAGACGACGATCTGCGGAGCCCCGCCCGCGTCCTCGCCCGCCCCGCCCCCGCCGCAGGCGGCGAGGAGGAGGCCGCCCGCGCCAACGAGTGCGGCCAGCGTGGCGGACGGCCGCGCCGGAGAAGGGATATCGTATCCGCGGATGCGGGCGTGGTTGGCTCGGGAAGCACTACTGGTCATGATAACCATTCTCAATGATGTTGGGAATCGTTGTCAACTACCGTGCTGTGTTTCACCCCACCCGATTCGGCGCTCCCGGCGCGCGGCTCGCGCTTCGCGAGAAACGGCGAAAGTGAAACAATGGGCGCCGTGAGTATTTCGTTTGGTCCCATCACTCTCGGGGTGCCGGTGGTGCTCGCCCCCATGGCGGGGGTGACGAACGCGCCGTTCCGCGCCCTGTGCCGCCGGGCCGCGGAGA
>JAJYRV010000013.1 GCA_021793935.1 Actinomycetes bacterium
CAACAGGGCGCCTCCAAGCGTAAAGGCTTCGTCCGCACGCTCATGCTCGGCGCCGTCAGCGGGGTCGCCGGTTTCTGCGCCGGCCCGATCCTCGGTGCCGTGCTCACCCTCGCACTCGGGCAGGGCAGCGTGTGGTCGGCCGGAGCGCTCCTGGCCGTCTACGGCGCGGGCATGGTCGCCCCGCTCGTGATCATCGCCGCTGTGTGGGAGAAAATCGGCGCCCGCGGCCAAAAGTTCCTGCGCGGACGCTCGGTCACCATCTTCGGGCGCTCCTTCCACCTCACCTCGCTCATCACCGGGATACTCATCGTGGGCGTGGGGCTGCTGTTCTGGTTCACGAACGGTCTAGTGTCCATGCCCACCCTCGTGCCGACCGAGGTGCAGCTGTGGGCCCAGCAAAGCGGAGCAGTGTTCTCCTCTCCGATCTTCGACGCCGCTGCGATCCTGCTCCTGATGATCCTCGCCCTCACGCTGTGGGCCCGGGCACAACGCAAGAAGCGGGAGGCTCCGGCGGAGGAACCCCAAGAAGCTCACCACTAAGGACGAGGAATACTATGAAAGTTAGTAGTGTTAGAGGCAAAGCCGCCAGAATCACAGAGACAACATGAAAGGGACGAGAGTGGGAAAGTTTCTTACCCGCACCCGCGAGCAATTCGCCCTCGCCGGCCCCGCACTCCGCGCATGGACGCGCCGGCAGTGGGCCGTCGCGGCGGCGACGGCGATCGGGTTCGGCCTGCTGCTGGGGATCGCGACGGTGCTGATCCCGAACTCATGGTTCATGCGCGATATCGACACCGTGTGGTGGAACTACCCCGTGTGGATCCTCACCTCGATCGGTGTGGGGATGCTCGCAGCCACCTACGTTCGCCCCTCCACGGCGAAAAGTAGCGAAGCGGAAAAACCCGGTGACGACGACGCCGCCACCCCGGCCGAACAGCGCACCACCCGCATGGGTTTCGCCGGCGGGATCCTCACCTGGTTCGCCGTGGGCTGCCCGGTGTGCAACAAGATCGCGCTGCTCGCCCTCGGCTACTCCGGCGCGATCACGTGGTTCGCCCCGATCCAGCCTGTGCTCGCCATCGGCGCGCTCATCCTCACCGGGCTCGCGCTCCTGTGGCGACTACCCGCCCAGATCTCCTGCCCACTTCCCGCGAACGCTCCGACGCCGCAGGAAAAGGTGGAGACGGCGCCATGACGCGCAGCACATCTCGCCGCAGGCGCAACGACACGGCGAGCAAAGCGATCCGCCTGGGCGACCTCGAGGCACAGGTGATGGACCTGCTGTGGGAGGGCAACGCCCTGACGGTGCGCGCGATCATCGATCAGCTCGCTTCCCAGCACGCGTACACCACGATCGCCACCGTGCTGAACAACCTGCGCAAGAAGCAGCTCGTATGCACCCAGAAGGAGGGTCACACAACGCTCTACGGTGCGTGCGTGAGCCGAGAGGAGCACGCAACGAGCCTCATGGAGCACGCGCTCGACACCAGCGGCGACAGGACCGCCTCGATCCTCCATTTCGTCAACAACATGCCCGAAAGTGACCTGCGCCTACTCCGGGAGCACCTCTTGTCCAAGGGGGAAGGCGAGGCCTGATGGATGTAACGGCCGTGACGCTTCTGCTCTCCACCGCGCTTCTGCTCGCGGCGCTAAGCGGGCCGGTGCTGCTGCGCCGTTCCGCCCCCGCACTCGCGTCGATCCCACGGGTCGCTGCCCTCACCCTCACCCTGTCCGCGTTGCTGTGGATCGCTGCGCTCGTCGCCCTTGGACCGGTGGTCGCCTGGATCAGCACCGGCCCCTCGTGGCTTCCCCAGCAAGCGGCGGAGGTCTGCGGCAGGTGCCTGAGCGCGTCCTCCCCCTTCACCCAGGGCGCGGTCTCCCTGGGGATCCCCGCGATCGTGCCCCTCGCCCTTCCTGCCCTCGGGCTCGCCGCAGCGCTCATCGGGCTCATCGGCGAAGTCGTGCGACTCAAGCGTTCCCATGCCGCGCTCGCACGGGCACTGCAGGATTCCAGCACGCAGAAGGTGCTGCACGGCCACCGGGTGCACATCACCCCCGACGCCCGGCCGGTGGCGTTCTCCTTCCCGCACCGCCACGGCGGGATCTTCGTCTCCCGAGGCACGCTCGCGACACTGACCCCCAACGAACTCGCCGCGGTTCTCCAGCACGAGCACGCCCATCTGAGTCAGCGCCATCACCTGTACCTGGCGATCCTCAACGGCACTACCCGCTATTTCCGGTGGATCCCGTTCATCCGCGCCGTGCGCGCTGCAGTTCCCCACTACTTGGAGATCGCCGCCGACCGCGCTGCCAGGAACGTCACCGGCACCGCGGCGCTCGCCGGGGCGTTGCTCCACCTCGGCCAACCGGCACTGCCGGAGACCGCTGCGCACCTACCCGAGCATGCGGTGTTACACGCGGCGGGCTCGGAGCGGATCCGCCACCTCACCGGCCAACCTCGGCCACCGGCCAGCACCGCGATGGCGGCAGGAGTGGGCGCATACGCGTTCATGCTCGCCGCAGCGATCGCTGCCGTGCACTGGCCCTACCTGCTGGCGATCCTCACCGGCTGTTAGCCAGCGCGCGTTCCACGCGTTCGGCGGCGGACAGTCCGGCGAGGAGGGCCCCTTCCATGTGCCCGCCGAAGGCCGGGGCGGTTTCCGTCGAGGCCCAGTAGAGCCGTTCGTGCACCGGTGCTTGAAATTCCGGGCCGCCGAAGGAGGCGCGCGCCGAGGCGGGAGCAGCGGCGGGTTGGGTGTACCGCTCGCGACTCCAATCGGTGACGTGGAGTTCTCGGGGGCGCGCGGCGTCGTCACCGAACAGGCGACGGAGCTGGCCGCGGAACGCCTCGCCGATCTCCTCGGGGTCTGCGTGGGCGAAGATCTCCGCCGGCGCGAAGCCGAAGATCGCGGCCGGGCTCCCCTCCGGCCCGCTGTGGTCGTGAAACTCCCGAAACGGCCCGGCGTAACTAATCGCCGCGCCCGCGAGCCCTTGTGGGTGCCAGAAGTCAGCGTCGTAGACGGCGATCGCCTTGACCATTCCGGCCATCCACACCGGGACGCGCCGTGCAGTCTCCCGCATGCTGGCGGGCAGGTCGGGGTGGAAGGAAAGCTGTTCGACGGCGAGGGCCGGGGGCACGGCGAGGATCCCCTGTGCTGCGCGCAGGCGCCGGCCCGCGACGTCCACCTCGAGCCCGTCGGAGGTGAAGGTCACCGACGAGGCCGGGCTGCCAAGGCGCAACGTCCCGGCGGGCAGTTGCGCAGCGAGCGCCTCGGCCAATCCTTGCGCGCCGCCGGCGAGGCGGAAGGCGGGGCCGTCGATCGGGTTGCCGCCGAGGCGCTGGGCGCCCCCGTCGGCGGTTTCAAAGAGGGCGTCCCCGTCGATATTCTGGGAGTAGATCTCCAACCCGAGGTCGGTGGCCGCGGCCCGGATGACCGGTTCGTTCGCCCAGAACCACGTGGCCCCTGCCTCGATCGCTCCCCCACCCGCGGGCACGGACTGTACCCGGCCGCCGACCCGAGAGCGGGCCTCCACGAGGGCAACACGGCGGGTGCGGCTGAGTTGGTGGGCGGCGGTCAGTCCGGCGAGGCCCGCGCCGATGACGATGGCGTCGAGGGCCTCAGTGGTCGCTGTCATCGGGGATCTGCCTCTCCGTGGGAGTGAGGGAAACGGGCCGGAACCGCGCGGTGAGCACGGCAAGGGGGACGAGGACGGCGATCGCGATGATCGACAGCACCGAGAAGCTGCTCACTGCGAGCAAGGGTCCCGCCGCGAAAGCCGCGGTCGCGCCGAAGAGGTTGGCCAGGGCATCCACCCCGCCCTGGGAGGAGGCGCGGGTCTCGTTGGAGATCACCGCGCTGAACAACGCCGAGCCGGCAACGTTAATGAAGGACCAGCCCACCCCGAGCAGGATGAGCGAGGCGATGAGCCAGCCGATGTCCGTGGGCCAGAGCCCGCCGATGACGAGCGAGGCGAGGAAGACGACAATGCCCATGACGATGGCCCACCGGTGCCCGAGCCGGTCGGCGATGATTCCCACGAGCGGGGCGAGCGCGTACATCCCGACGATGTGCAGGCTGATGGTGATCCCCACGAGCGTGACCGAATCTCCCTGCTGGGCCATGTGCACCGGGGTCATCGTCATGATGGAGACCATCACCACCTGCGCAGTCAGGATCGCGATCAGGGCATAACGAGCCGCGTAGTTCGTTCGCAGCTCCGCGACGATCAGGCGGATGCGCCCCTGGCGCGGGCCGGTGGCGGCGGGCGGGGCCGCGACGGTCTCCTGCAGCACCTGCAGCGGGTCGGGCCGCAGCCACACGAACACGAGCACGCCGGCAAGCGCGAGGCAGACTCCTGCGATGAGGAAGGCTCCGGCGAACACCGTGAGCCCGGTGTGGCGGCTGAGCACCTCACCGGGGACGCCGAGGTTCGGGCCGAGGACGGAGCCGAGGGTGCCGAACCATACGATCAGGGCGAGCGAGCGTCCTTTTCGGTGGTGCGGCGCGAGGTCGGTGGCGGCGAATCGGGCCTGCAGGCTCACCGCCGAGCCGGCCCCGATGAGCAGCAGGCCGATGAAGAGCGGGACGATCAGGCTGTACTGCGCGGCACCGACGAGGATGATGCTGCCCACGGCCGCCGTCCACCAGCCCGATGACAACGCGAAGCGCCGACCGAACCGGGCGGCGAGGGTCCCCAGCGGCAGGCCCATGAGCGCCGCGCCGAGGGTGCTCGCGGTCCGGGCGAGTCCGGCCCAGGTCTCGCTGCTGGTGACCTCGCTCGCGAGGAGGATTCCGATCGAGGGCGCGATCCCCACCCCGATCGTGCCGATCACTTGGGTGATGATCAGGACGAACATGGTCCGCCGTTGCACCTGTTCGTGAGCTCCGATGGGCTCGCCGTAGCGATTCTCGCCGGGGGCGGCGGGGGCGCGGTTCAGCATGCTGTTCTTCGGTCTCCGGATACGCGGGGGTTGGCTTCTTCTGCGGGGGTGTCTTCTTCGCCCGGGCGGCCTGCGGCCTCGAGCACCATTCGGAACCTCGCCTCGCCGGCGCGCAGGTGTTCCACCGCGGACTGGGCGTCGGTGAGGGGCAGCCGCTCGATCCACGGACGCACCCCGTTGACCACCGCGAATCGCATCGTCTCCTCGATCTGCACTGGGCTGCCCGTCAGGTGGCCGGTGATGCTGAGGGCGTTCATCACAAGTGGTGCCACCGGGAACTCCAGCTTCGAGGAGTCCACTCCGAGCAGCACCATCTGTCCGCGTGGGCGCAGGCCCCGCATGAGTTCCTTCAGCGGCGGCGGAGCGGGGATGGTGCTGATGATGAGGTCTACTCCCCCGAGGGCGGAAAGCGCCTGCGCGGGTGGCACCGATTCCAGATCGAAGTAGTGGTCTGCGCCGAGGTCCGCGGCCGCCTGTGCCCGCTGGGATCCGCGTGCCATCGCGACGACCTCGTAGCCCATGGCCGCAGAAAACTGCACGGCTAAGTGCCCCAGGCCGCCGATTCCGAAGATCGCCACGCGCCCACCGGCGCGGACTCCGGCGCCGCGCACGGCGTTGAACGTCGTCACCCCGGCGCACCCGAGGGGTGCTGCGTGGGCGAAGTCGAGCTCCTCGGGGATTCGGGCGAGCGCGTCGGCGGGCACCGTGATGGATTCGGCCCAGCCGCCAGGGTAGTTGATCCCCGGAACCTTCCGCTGCGCGCAATGGACCACGTCTCCGCGGCGGCAAAACTCGCACGTTCCGCAACTGCCGCCGAACCACCCGACCGCGACCCGGTCCCCGACCTGCCATCCGCGCACGCCCTCACCCAGCGCGGCGATCCGCCCGGCCACCTCGTGGCCCGGGGTCGCCGGCAGCGCCGCCGGGTCCGTCGTCGCTACCGTGCCCAGGTCGGCCCCGCATACGCCGGTGGCGACGACCTCAACGCGCACCCACCCCGGCTCCAACGACGGAGGCGAGACCGATGCTACTTCGACACGACCGCCGGGCTGTTGCACCTGCATTGCTCGGGTCTGCACACCAACCGCCTCACACTCGATAAGTTCCCTTGCCACGGGCGAGCCTACGTCCCCGCGCGTTCTCCCACTAGGGGCCCTCGCCGAATCGGGACCAAGGGAATGCTTATGACTCCCGACCCTTCCCATAATGGAGGCTAATGACCACATTCGCACCCGTGGACTACACGCGGGGCGGGGGAGGTTCCTACCGTGGAGATGCACCTCAGGTGCCGAAGAATTTACCACGTACCGAAGGAGAAGGACCATGGCGTACCTACAAGTCACCCTACAGGTGAACGAAGCCGACCGCCCGGCTGCAGCAAGCGTGTACACCAAGTACAAGCAACCCTTCCTCGACTCGATCACCGGGGCAACGAGTAAAGACCTTCTTGTTCGCGACGAGGACGTGCAGGTGCTCCACGGCTTCAACAGCGTCGCGGACGCCGAGGCGTACCTGGAATCAGAGTTGTTCACACGCGATGTGGTCACCGAACTCTCCCCACTGTTGCAGGCCGAACCGGAGATTCGGATCTACGACGTCGCCTAGTACTGCTCCCAGCAGTGCCGGCAGCGCGGGTGGTAGAATTTAGGGCGTGGAAACACGCCTGAGTCCTGAAGGGCTTCGATACGCACAAACGGTGGCGAGAGTCGGCTCTTTTGGCGCTGCCGCCCGCGCGCACCACGTCACCCAACCCGCCCTCTCCAACAGCATTGCCACCCTCGAGCGGCAGCTGGGCGGGCCCCTGTTCGTGCGCTCGCCAACGGGCACCACCACCACGGCGCTGGGAACGCGCATGATGCCGGTCATCGACGAGGCGGTCGCCGCGCTGGACGGCGTGATCGCCGAAGCGCACCGGTGGTCCTCGCCCCCGCCCGACGAGGTTCGGATCGGGGTATCGCCGTTGATCGACTTCACCCTCGTGAACCGGATCTACGAAACGATCTCTGACCACTTTGAGGTGGTTATCCGGGAGGCAGACCTCGCCGATCTGCGGCATTCGCTGGCTACGGACACGCTCGACCTGATCGTCGTGCCCTCCGTCGCCCCGATGCCACGTTATGAGCGGCACGTGGTGTATTCCGAGCCGATCGTGTTTGTCGGCGCGAAGGACTCGGCTGCTGAACGGGTGGAGCTCTCTGAGCTCACCGACCGTCAGCTGATCCTCGTGCCCGATAGCTGCGGATTGACGGTATTCACCCGGGATCTTCTGGAAGGCAACGGGCTCCCCTTGACCCCCTACCCGGGGGAGGCGGCGAGTTACCGCGTGCTGGAAGACTGGTCACGAATGGGCTTGGGGTCGGCGCTCCTACCGCATTCGAAACTCTCGGCTCACACGTCGCAGGCACGCCCGGTCTACGATGAGGGGGTGCCGGTGGAAATCTTCTACGAGGTGATCTGGGATCCCACCTCGGTACTTGCCGAAGACTTCCGGGCGCTCGTCACGAAACTGGCAGACCTCACGACCGAAGGGGCGTAACGCTCACGAACGGCGACGCCCGCCGGTTTCTATCAGGATTAGGGAATTCACGGGCGTGACCCGGTAAAGGAAAGTTGTCGCCGCACATTGGGCGCGGAAAGGGCCGGTTTGCGGAAATTTACGTCAACGAGTGAGTTGCAGGATCTACCGCACAGATCGCCGTTGTCTCCCGGGAGTGCGCCGCTGCTGTCCCTCCCCATCGCCCTTCTTGCCGCGTTGGCCGGAGGGTTGAGTCTGAACGCGGCCTTTCCGGGCCTCGGCTGGTGGCCGTTGGCCTTCCTCGCCATCGTTCTGGCCCTGCTTTCGCTTGAGGGGCGCAGCCTTCCTGAGTCCGTCCTCGTCGGTGCTGCCTTCGGCGCAGGGTTCTACTTTCCCCACGTCTCCTGGGCCGGTTCGTTCCTTGGGGACCATCCCTGGAGCTGGGTGCCCTGGGTGGCACTCGCTTCAGCTGAGACGCTCCTCATGGCCGCGCTCTCACCGTTGATCACGCTCGCCTACCGATGGTTCCCAGCAAACCTTCGTGGTCGCGCTGGTGGAATTGCCGCGCTCTCCGCCCTTGTTGCCGGCGCGTGGCTGGTGCGAGAGATCGTTCTCGGATCGTGGCCATATGGGGGGTTCCCCTGGGGGCGCCTGGGGATGAGTCAATCGTCGAGCCCGTTCGCGCAGATCGCTTCTTGGGTGGGCATCTCCGGGTTGGGATTCATCATGGTGATGCTCTGCGCGAGTCTGCTCGAGCTCACCAAGATCTCATTGCGTAGGGATCCTCGCGGCGTCGCGACCAGCCGGGATCTCCTCGCACACATACCAACGCGACAATCGGTTGTGCTCCTCGTTGGGATCGCCATCCTGGCCCTCGTGCCGCAGTACCCCACCGAGAATGCGGGTTCCCTTCGCGTTGGTGCGGTCCAGGGAAACGGACCCGCCGCCTATGCCGACACCCGTCGAGCCGGGGAGGTGCTGGCAGCGCAACTCGCGGCCTCCCAAGAATTGGAAGACGACGACGTCGACCTCGTGCTCTGGCCGGAGGGAGGCGTAGACATCGATCCGATCGAGGACCCGGGCACCGCGCTCCAGTTGACCTCAGCGGCGCGCGCCTATGGTGCGCCGATCCTGGTGAACGCCGCTGTCGAAACTGACGACGAGGTCTACAACCGCTCACTGCTTTGGAGCGAGACCGGGCCGCTCGGAAGCCACGCGAAGCGCCACCCCGTGCCGTTTGGGGAATATGTTCCCGATCGATGGCTATATGAGAAGATCGCACCCGGGCTCGTGGGTATGTTGCAGCGCGAATACCTTCCCGGGGACGAGCCCCCTCTCCTCGAGACCGACGGCGTCGAGGCCGGTTTGGCGATCTGCTTCGACGTCGTTTTCGACGAGGTCATCACCGAGAGCGTAGTAGGGGGTTCGCAGGTGCATTTATTCCAGACCAACAACGCCGACTTCCGCGGCACCGACGAACATCTCCAACAGCTGGCCTTCGCGCGGATGCGGGGCATCGAGACGGGGCGCAGCGTCGTCAACCTGTCGACCACCGGATCGAGCCAGGTATTCGACCCAGCAGGCAACGTCGTAGCCGAGTTGGCCGCAGACACCGCGGGGGCGATGGTCGTCGACGTGGAACTTCGCGACGGCATCACCGCCGGCGTCGCGCTCGGTCCTTGGGTGCACCGGGCCCTCCTGTGGGGCACTCCCGCAGTTTTGGCCGGGCTCGGCGCCCTATTGAGGGCAAGGCGCCGCGGCACTCCCGCTTGAGGCGCGCACCACGCCCGCGCCGTCGCGCCACGTGATCCTGCCGCGCGGGCCGGTCACCGGTTCTTGCGCGTTTTTTCCTCGTTAGCGTGTTGGATCGCATCGACGAGTTGGTCCTTGTTCATCGTGGATCTGCCGGAAATGTCCAGGCGCTTCGCTACGTCGTAAAGGTGTTGCTTCGAGGCGTTCGCGTCGACGCCACCGGCGCTTTTGCCGCTGCGTCCGCGGGTGCTTTTCGCCTTCGAGTCCGAGGGGCCTTTCGAGTCTTTTGGTTCCCAACGGTCCCCGACCTTCTCGAAGGAATGCTTCAGCGCCGAATAGGCGGTGCGGTTCGCGCGTTCGCCCTCGCCGTATTCCTCCACCGCCGAGTCATGCGCCTTCGCGAAGGTACGTTGGGCCTTTGCCGAGGACTTCTTCAAAGTGCTCGGCAGCTCACTCTGGTTGGGTTTCCCGCTCTTGTTCATCTTCGGCATGGTTCCTGCCTCTCATCGACTCCAGACACCACGCTAGGCTTCGAAGGCAGTTCTCCTCTAGGGGTTGCCTTCACTCCCGCAGACGATAAGGTTCCCTTTCGCGCGCCGGGTGTCTTGGCCGGATGGACAGCCCCCGTCCCGATACCTCGGATCGTGTCGTGACCGGGGAGCGGTACGGGCAAGAAAACACCGGGGCGCCGCGCACTGCGCGAAGCACCCCGGTGCCTCTACCGCGGCGAAGGGATCCTAGGTGGTCCGGCGCATCGTGAAGATGAGTCCACCTGCGGTGAGGAGAAGACCCGCGACGGCCAGCAGCCCGAGTTGGCCGGCTGCTCCCGTTTCCGGCATGTCCTCCTGATCCGCTCCCGCCTCGGGCTCGGTCTCCGGGTCGGGTTCGGTGTCTACGTCGGGATCCGATTCCGGCTCAGGATCTGGGTCCGGCTCCGGGTTCGGGTCTGGCTCCGGTTCCGGGTCGGGCGCGGGGTCCGGGTCCGGTTCGGCCCCCTGCTCACCGATCGTGAACTGCGCCAGGACCGCTTTGTGGTCCGTGGGCCAATTCGCCTCCGGCTCGAAGATCGGATCCTCGCTGTCCTCCGGTACACGCTCGTTGCGAACGATGGAGTTCTTCGGGCCCACGACGGTGGCGTCGTTGAGGCGAAGCCGCTCATCGGGCATGAAGAACACATAGTCGATCCGATCGCGTTCATCCGCGTTGGGGGCCCAGGTGAGCTCGGTGGTCTCCGCTTGCGGGTTGTCCGAGGGCCAGGTGATCCCCGGGTGGGTCACCGGGTTCGGGAAAATCTCCCGGTAGGCATCAACGAAACCTCCATTGACGAGGTTCTCGGTCGTCTGCCACGGAATCACCGTTCCGTTGTGGTCGAAGAGGTCTTTGGTCTCCTCCACCCAGTCCTGATGCGAGGGCTCATTGAGGTCCCCGCCCATGATGACGAGGCGGCCGGCCTCCTTCTCCTCCTGCGCGTCTGCAACGAGAGTCTCCGCTTGGGCGGGACGGCCCGATTTTTCGTTGAGGTCCAAGATGAGCTCGACGTCCGTGATGGGCTCGGGCATCTCGTTCCAGTCATACTCCGACGTCTCGTGAGGGGGCGGGGTGCCTCCGCCGTACCCACGAGGCAGGTAGTTCACGTAGTACCGGTACTCGAGGTGGCCACCGTATGCGGCAACTTCATACCCGTTGATGTCGACGACGGCCTTGTGCCAGGCGTTACCCTCGAGGCTCGCCCCCTCGATGATGGGGTATTTCGAGATCACCCCGGCGTCGATCGTATTCCCGTGCGGGTCTGTGCCTCGGTGGTCGTAGAAACTGTAGCCCAGCTCACGGGCGACCTTGGCGATTCCGTCCTGCCCCTCGGGGAGGAACACGAGTTCAGCGCCCGCCTCTTCGATCACCTTGGCGATCTCGTCGATCCCGTTCGGGATCGACGTGCCCTGGAGCCAAATGTTGAGGGCGAGGACATCGAGGTCAATGGGCTCGTCCGTCCCCTCCGGCTCGGTGCCGGTGGAGTAGGCAACGCTCTCGTAGCCGGCCAGGACTCGCGAGTAGTCACCGGCTTCGAACAGCGCGACGTGCAATTCACCGGATGCTAGGGAGGAGACATCCCCCTCCCAGGCCGGATCGTCGGCGCCTTCCCACGTCACTACCCCGGTGGGGCCGTCAACGTCGAGGCGCAGGTCCGGGACGTTGACGACCCCGGGCACGTCCTGGGGCCGGGTGTAGATCCCGATCTCCAGCGGTACGTCCGACTCGGTTGCGTAGGTGATCTCCAGTACGTCGCCGTCGTCGATCTCCGACGTGTCCAGCGAGATCGAGCTGGTGCTCGGCGCTTCTTCGATCGTGACGGGCGCGGATTCGCCGATGGGCTCGTACCCGTCGTCGGCGAGGAGGTACACCTCGTAGTCGCCGGGGCGCAGCGGTGAGTTGACCGTCCACCCCTCGTTGGAGGCGGTGTTTAAGGTGAGGGTGTCCGATTCTTCCGGAGCGTATCGCCATACGCTCGAGGCACCGTCATCCCGGGGGTCCTGCCCCGCCGGGTAGAACCCGATCCAGTTGGTGTCGCTCTTGTTCTCGGTCGCATACGTGATCGCGAGCTCTTCCCCCAACGCGATGGCGTCGTCGGAAAGCTCAATCCCTTCGCCCTCGATCGCGGCTCGCGCCGGCAGAGAAGTAACGAATATACCTAGTAGCAGAGTCAGCACGAACAGTGCGCTGCTCATCCGCCTAGAACTTAGGCTCATTTAGCAGTACCTTTTAACCTTTCTTTTGTTGTAGCGCTGCTTATGTTAGCCAGAACAGCCCGTTGCTCTTCCTATCCTCAGGTCTAGGTATGACGTCAGTAATCGTGGAGGCGATAGTTAAGGTAAGTGCATGAGCATTCCCAAGCTTTCCCTCAGTGACGGCTCCCGCGTCCCCGCCCTCGGCCAGGGCACGTGGCATATCGGCGACGATCCGGATGCCCGGTCGACGGAGATCGCGTCCTTGCGCGCGGGCATCGAGGCGGGGATGACACTGATCGACACCGCTGAGATGTACGGCGACGGCGCGAGCGAGTTCGTCGTCGGGGAGGCGATCGCGCCCGTGCGCGAGCAGGTGTACCTCGTCGATAAGGTACTCCCCCACCACGCCTCCCGCAGCGGCACGACGGCGGCGTGCGAAGAGTCACTAGAAATTCTCGGCACCGACTGGATCGACCTGTACCTGCTGCACTGGCCCGGGCCCCACCCGATCGAGGAAACGATCGAGGCATTCGAGTCGTTGAAGGATCGGGGCCTCATCGGCGCGTGGGGCGTGAGCAATTTCGATCCCTACGACCTAGCTGCCCTGCCGGCCACCCCGGTCGTCAACCAAGTGCTGTACAACCCGAGCCGCCGGGGCATCGAATTCGACCTGCTGCCGATGCAACGCGCGAACACCCCGCCGATTCCGGCGATGGCCTACTCCCCCATCGAGCAGGGCCGGCTGCTCGATCACGCCCTCCTCCGGTCGATCGCCGAGCACCATGACGCCTCGGTCGCCCAAGTGCTCCTCGCGTGGGCGATCCGCTCGGGCGACGTCATCGCGATCCCCAAGACCGCCAACCCCGGGCGCGCCGTCGAAAATGCCACGAGCGCGAGGATCGCCTTGACGGCCGAGGACCTCGCGGCGATCGACGCCGTCTTCCCCGCTCCCCCGGCGGCGATCCCGCTCGAGGTGCTGTGACCTCGCTCTCCGCACACGCCCCGAAACACCCCCGTGTGAGCCATACCACTGAAATGCCACCTTCCGCCTCCGCGAGGGGCCGGGGGCGACTTCCGCTTTGCGTTGACACATTAACGAAAGCCCCCGGTGGGCACCTCGGCACCGGGATGGTAAAGCCAACGCAAAATCGGGGAGCGTTTCATGGCTGAATCTTGACTCGCGATCTCATCCTGTTACGGTAAACACCGATGCCTACACAAAGCGCAGATACCGTGACTATTACTGAAAAGACAAATTCCACCCTTACCAGCACGTCCGGACTTTCGTTCCGGCGCCCGGCCCTCGAAGACGGAGGGGACATGTGGCGCCTGGCCAAAGCGACGGGCGTGTTAGATCTCAACTCTTCGTATGCGTACCTCATGTGGTGCCACGACTTTGCTAACACCTCCATCGTCGCGGAAGTCGACGGCGAGTTCGCCGGTTTCATCACCGGCTACATCCGCCCCGCCAGCCCCAACACGCTCATGATCTGGCAGGTGGCCACGGATGAGAGGTTCCGGGGCCGTGGCATCGCGAGCGCGATGCTCACCGAGCTCTTCGATCAATGCCAGGTGTTCGAGGGGGTCGACCGGTTGGAAACGACGATCACCGCCGACAACCCCGCTTCGATCGGGCTGTTCACAAGATTCGCCCAGCGGCGCGAGATTCCCGTTGCCCGGGAACCGTTGTTCGAGGAACAGAACTTCCCCGACGACCACGACACCGAATTCCTCTATCAGATCGGGCCCGAGAACTAGCAGCCGATGACGGCCGCGCCCGCTCCGGGAGCACACGGGGTCGGCTTTCGCATGCCCACGCACGACCTTTTTAAGAATTTCCCCACCGAAAGGAAAGTAGTAATGGATATCTTCGAACAACTGGAATCAGAGGTTCGAGGTTACAGCCGCAATTGGCCCGCGACCTTCGTGAGCGCCAATGGTTGCCGTCAACAGTCTGCCGACGGTGGTGAATATCTCGACTTCTTCTCTGGGGCCGGTGCCCTCAACTACGGCCACAACAACCCCAAGCTCCTCGAGCCACTCCTGGACTACCTGCGCTCGGGGGCCGTGGTGCACTCGCTGGACATGAAGACCCCCGCGAAGGCGGAGTTCCTCGACACGTTCAACCGGGTGATCCTCCAGCCGCGCGGGCTCGATTACAAGATCATGTTCCCCGGCCCCACCGGAACCAACGCGGTCGAAGCCGCCCTCAAGCTCGCCCGGAAGGTGACGGGGCGCGAGCACGTGCTCTCGTTCACCAACGCCTTCCACGGGATGACCCTGGGCTCGCTGGCGATCACCGGAAACGGGATGAAGCGCCGCGGCGCAGGCATCCCGCTGAGCCACTCCACCACGATCCCGTATGACGATTACCTCGACGGGGAGACTCCGGACTTCCTCTGGCTCGACCGGGTCCTCGGCGATTCGGGATCCGGCGTGGACAAGCCTGCCGCGATCATCGTGGAAACCGTCCAGGGGGAAGGTGGCCTTCGCGCCGCTCGCCCCGAATGGCTGCGCGGACTCGCCCGCCTCTGCGCCACCCACGGCGTGCTGCTCATCGTCGACGACGTTCAGGCCGGCTGCGGCCGCACCGGCACGTTCTTCTCCTTCGAGGAAGCCGGCGTCGTTCCGGACATCGTGTGCGTCTCCAAGTCGATCTCCGGTTACGGCCTGCCGATGGCGCTGACGATGTTCAAACCCGAGCTCGACCAGTGGGCCCCGGGCGAACACAACGGAACATTCCGCGGCCACAACCCCGCGTTCGTCACGGCCAAGGCCGCGATCGAAGAGTACTGGACCACGCCCGAACTGCAGAAGCACGTGCAGCACATCTCCCAGGTCCTGTACGACCAGCTCGAAGAGATCGCGATCCGCACCGATGCCACCGTCCGCGGACGCGGCCTGCTCACCGGCCTGCTCTTCACGGACCCGGAGCACGCGAGCCAGATCGCCGCGGAATGCTACGCCCACGGGCTCCTCGTGGAGACTTCTGGACCGGAGGACGAGGTCGTGAAGATCATGCCGCCGCTGACGATCTCCGAAGAGGACCTTCGCGAAGGACTCGATATCCTCGGAGAGGCCGCTGCGAAAGTGGTCCGCTCCGAACTCGCCACCGTTTAAGAAGGGTCTGAACATGATCGTTACGCACCTGAATGACCTCGACGGCACCGACCGCGACATCCAAACCGAGAACTGGCGCTCTCGGCGGATCGTACTCGCTCGGGAAGGGGTGGGATTCTCCTTCCACGACACGGTGATCTACGCCGGCACGACCTCGACGTTCCACTATCAGAACCACATCGAGGCAGTGTATTGCGTGCAGGGCAAAGGCACGCTCACCAACGAGGAGACCGGCGAGGTTCACCAGATCAGCGACGGTACCCTCTACCTGCTCAATGGGCATGAGAAACACACCGTTCGCGCCGAGGAGGATCTCCGGATGGCGTGCGTGTTCAACCCGCCGGTGACCGGTCGGGAGGTTCACGATGAGAACGGTGTCTACCCACTCGTTGTGGAGGAGACGGCGTAACTCCCGCTGACCTTGATGCGGCGGGTGCAACGACTTGTTGCACCCGCCGTTTTTCTATCCCTTCACACACAGCAGCGTCCGAAGTCGGACCTCGATCGTCACGAGGTCCTTCTGCGCGGCGAGCACCTCATCGAGGTCCTTGTAGGCGCCCGGGATTTCGTCGAGCACTCCGCGGTCCTTGCGGCTTTCCACGCCGCGGGTCTGGGCGGCGAGATCCTCGAGCGTGAAGGACTTGCGGGCCCGGTTGCGCGACATCCGCCGCCCCGCCCCGTGCGAGGCGGAATAGTAGGACTCGGGGTTGCCGAGCCCGCGGACGACGAAGGAGCCCGTTCCCATCGAGCCGGGAATCAGCCCGAGTTCGCCGTCGCCGGCGCGGATCGCGCCCTTCCGGGTGACGACGAGCTCCGCGCCGTCGATCTGTTCCATCGCGACGTAGTTGTGGTGAACGTTGACTACCTCCTCGAACTGCACCGCGTGGCCGGGCAGGGTTTGGCGAACCGCGTCGGCGACGAGGGCCATCATCACCGACCGGGAGCGGGCCGCGTATTCCTGCGCCCACCACAGATCGGAGAGGTAGGCCTCCATCTGCGGGGTGCCGCCCAGGAGCACCGCGAGGTCGCGGTCGACGATTCCGTCGTTGTGCGGCAATTCCTTCGCGACGTTCGCGTGCACCTCGGCGAGCTTGTTGCCGATGTGCCGCGAACCGGAGTGCAGCTGCAACCACACCTGCTCCTCGTCGTCGGCGCACAGTTCGATGAAGTGGTTACCCCCGCCGAGGGTGCCCATCTGGTTCATCGCCCGGCCGAACAGGTCCTGCACCTGCGGGGTGAGCCGGTCGAACCGTTGCCAGAATTTTTCCTCACCGTGGAGTACCGGTGAGTGCGCGGAGCCGCCTTCGAGCGGGCGCAGCGCGGCGAGATCCACCGGTTCGTCGTGGGCGGCGAAACCCACGGGCACGGCCGCTTCGATCCGGCGGCGAAGCGGGCCGAGATCATCGGGGAGATCGGCCGTGGTGAGGTTCGTGCGCACCCCGAGCATTCCGCAGCCGATGTCCACGCCCACGGCGTTCGGGGAGACGGCGTCCTTCATCGCGATCACCGATCCCACGGTGGCGCCCTTGCCCAAGTGGACGTCCGGCATCACCCGCACCCCTTCCACCCAGGGCAGGGTAGCGATGTTTTGCAGTTGGCGGATGGCGGCAGAATCGACGTCCTCCTCCTTCGCCCACATGAGTACGGGCACGTTGGCATCAAGTCGAACGGGAAGCATCTCGGGGCCCCTTCTTCAGTTCGTTACGCTCGGCGCGGCGGCTACCTCCACCGTACCCACCCGCACCTTCCGCGGATGCGATCTGGCTCATAGCAGAACCCGCGGCCTCCCGATATGATGAATTCATCATGTCATTAAGTCAGTCGCACCGGCCGATGTACGAGGTGAAGGCCGGGCTGTTCAAGAGCCTCGCCCATCCCATCCGCATCCACGCGCTGGAGCTGCTCTCCGACGGCGAGGAACACACCGTCAGCGAACTGCAGCAGCACACGGGATTGGAAGCCTCCCACCTGTCGGCTCACCTCGCGGTTCTCCGCCAGAACCAGGTGGTCACCTCCCAGCGCCGAGCAAGTCACGTGTACTACCGAGTGACGACCCCGGAAATCGCTGATCTCCTCGCCTCGGCACGGCGCTTCCTCACCGAGGTCGTGCACGCGAAGCAATCCGCCCTCGACGTGACCTCTCTGCCCGACCTGCCCAATTAAGACAGATCG
>JAJYRV010000356.1 GCA_021793935.1 Actinomycetes bacterium
CACAGCACCCCCGTTCGCGGCACCGATTCCGGCGATTCACCCGACACGGCGCAGCCCCTCCTGCCGCCCCTGGGGCACCGCTCCGCTCGGTAGGTGCACGCGCACGAGCCGCTCTCCCCCGCGCCCGCTCCTGCGCACGGTGAGCCGCCGCTGGCGCAGGTACCCGCCTCCACTGCCCACCCCCGTCCACGTGGTCTCCTCCACCGCCAGGCGCGTCGGCATCTCCCGCCAAGGCGCAAAGACTGCGGTGCGCTGGGTTCGGGCCCGACCAAGGAGGCTGCGGCGCTGCCCGGGCCGCAGGGCCGCTGCCCCCGCCCCGACGGCAACGACATCGAATCCATCGATGATCGCCGCGAGCACCCCCGCCGCCTGCGGCCCCGGCTCGGGGATGAGCACGAGCCGGCGCAGATCGATCCCGAACTCCGCCGCCGCGGCCACTCCCAAGCTCGGCATCCCCACGATCGCCGTCCACTTCTCGCCCGCGCCGGCGGCGCCTACCAGGGCGAGCAGGAGCGCCGTCGAACCCGCCACCCCGATCGCGCTGCCCGGCAGGAGGTCCACCCCCAACTCCTCGAGGGGTTCACCACCCGTCCCCGGTCCGGGGGTGGGCGGGAAGTCGACCTGTATCGCCGGGGTTTCCGAGCGCATTCCCGCCTTAACCTCTGCCTGGCGAAGCGCGCGTTCGGCTCGGGCGAGTTTGGCGAGGCGGGAGTGGTCGCCCGAGGTCGCCGCCTCAACAACAGACATTGACATCCGTCACCCCTTTCCTGCCTTCGCACCGTAGGCGGACCCACTGACACTAGAACGATCGTTCTAGTGAACGTCTGTTCGATTAAGATGTCAAGTGGGGTCTGAGCCCATCCGGATGCGCTATCGCAGCCGAACAACTACGGTTAAAGAAACCCTTCGTCCACGAAAGAGGTATCCATGAAACTCGACCGGCCACAGGCCCCGAACCCGTACGAATTACTGCCGCAGGCGCCGTCATTGACCGTTACCTCGAGCGCATTCACCGACGGCGGGGAACTCCCGGCCCGCCACAGCGCAGGCGGGGAGAACGTTTCTCCCGAGCTTTCCTGGTCGGATTTCCCCGCGGAGACCAAAGGCTTCGTCGTCACCTGTTTCGACCCGGACGCCCCCACCCCCTCGGGCTACTGGCACTGGACGGTGGCCGATCTGGACGCCGCGGTCACCTCGCTGCCGGAGGGCGCTGGCGCTGACGATGGCTCCCTGCCCGGGAACGCCTTCCACGCCCGCTCCGACGGCGGTTCCCTGGCCTACGAGGGCGCGGGCCCGCCCCCGGGGGATCGCCCGCACCGGTACATCTTCGCCGTGCACGCCCTCGACGTGGAGTCCCTCGGGGTGAGCGCAGAGGATTCACCGACCAAGGTCGCCTTCCTCACCCTGTTCCACACGATCGCGCGGGGCACCCTCACCGCGACCTTCGCTCAGGAGTAACGCCCGCTAGGACGCCAGTGCCCGGCCCAGGCGTTCCACGGAGCCGCCGAGCCCCCATCGCTCGGCGAGTTCCGTGACCCGGGCGGGGTCGGCGAACCGGGCCGGCCGCCGCAGCGCGTCGAGGTCCTTTCCCACGGGCAGGTCGCGGGCCACCCGCACCACCTGCGGGGCTGCGGCGAGATAGTCCGCTGCGGCAATGATGTTGGCCCGCTGGCCCGCGGACAGCGAGGAGGCGGGATCGTCCGCCGCCGCGATGATCCCCGCAAGATCACCGAACCGGCCGAGGAGCGTGGCCGCCGTCTTGTCCCCGATCCCCTTGACCCCGGGCAGGCCGTCGGAGGGGTCGCCGCGCAGGATCGCGAAGTCCACGTACTGGTGGGGCGCGATCCCGTATTTGTCGGTGACGACCTGCCCGGTGATCACCTCGTGCTTACTCACCCCGCGGGCGGTGTACAGCACCCGAACGTTCGCCTCGTCGTCAACAAGCTGGAACAGGTCCCGGTCCCCGGTCGCGATGTTGACGGGCCCGGGCGCTCTTGCCGTCAGCGTGCCGATGACGTCGTCGGCCTCGTAGTCCTCCACGCCCACGACGGCGATCCCCGCCGCGGCGAGCACCTCGGCGATGATCGGGATCTGGCGGGTGAGACCCTCGGGCGTCTCCTCCACGTCGACGCCGCCCTCTTCCCGCACCACCCGGTGCGCCTTGTACGAGGGCAGCAGGTCCACCCGCCACGAGGGGCGCCAGTTGTTATCCCAACAGCACACGAGGTGGGCGGGTTCGTAGTCGGCCGTGAGCCGGGCGATGAAATCGAGCAACCCCCGCACGGCGTTGACCGGGGTGCCATCGGGCGCCTTCAGCGAGTCGGGCACGCCGAAGAACGCCCGGAAATATAGCGAGGCGGTATCGAGGAGCAACATAGTCAAAAGTGTGACACATTACGGCTGCAGAAGGATCCGCCCCGTCACCTCCCCCGCCTCCATCTCCTCGTGGGCGCGGGCGGCCTGGGAAAGTGGGAGCACCTTGGTGATGTTCTCCACGAGCGCCCCCTCGGCAAGGAGGCGGTTCACCGTTCGGGCCGCGCGGGCGAGTTCCTTCGCACCCGCCCGGCTGTGCACGAATCCGCGGACCGTGACGTCCTTGGTATACAGCCCGGCCCACGGCACGGGCACCGGATCGGGCCCGGCCGCCGTGACGAGAACCTCCCCGCCCGCCGCCACCAACTCGGCGAGCAGCCCATAGTCCATGCGCCCGGAGGTATCCCAACACACCCGCGCGCCCTCGCCCACCTCCTGCCGCAGCTCCTCCGCCGCGTTCGGATCATGATGATTGACGACGGCGCTCGCCCCGGCTTTCCGCGCCCGGGCGGCATCCGCGGGGGACGCGGTGGCAACGACCCGCGCACCGCTGCGGGCGGCGAACGTCACCGCCGCCGCCCCGACGTTCCCGCCCCCTCCCCCGATGACGACGGTCTCGCCGGGTGCGACGGTGACGTTCGCAAACGCGAGGGCGGCGGTGCTCGCCGGGTGCGCCAGCGACACCGCGACCTTCGGGTCCACGCCCCGGGGCAGGCGGTAGACCCGGTCGACGGGCGCAACTGCCGTGTCTGCGGCGCTGCCCTGCCTGCCTTCGTAGCCGAGGCTGTTCGCCCACACCCAC
>JAJYRV010000357.1 GCA_021793935.1 Actinomycetes bacterium
GCCGATGATCGCCGTCGTCTGGCCCGGCCGGGCCGTGAAGGAGACCTCCGAGACGACGTCGTGCTCCGCGCCCGGGTAGCCGAAACTCACCCCGCGGAACTCCAGCGTGCCCGAGCCCGGCGTACGAAGCATGCGGGCGACGTCGTCGAACACGCCGGTGCCCACGGGGAGGGAGGGCTGGGTGCGGATCACTTCGGTGATGCGTTCGGCGCTCACGGCGGCGCGCGGGACCATCATCACCATGAACACCCCCATCATCACCGCGACGAGGATCTGCAGGAGGTACTGCATGAAGGCGGTGAGGGAGCCGACCTCGATATCCCCGGTCTCCACGCGGTGCCCGCCGAACCACAGCACCGCGGCGGTGGCGACCTGCAGGATCACCATGATCAGCGGCATCATCAGCACGAAGATGCTCCCCACCCGGATCGACACGTTCGTCAGGGCCTGGTTCGCGCGGGCGTAGCGGTCGGTCTCGTAATCCTCGCGCACGAACGCGCGCACCACCCGGATACCCATGATCTGTTCACGCAGGACGGCATTGACGCCGTCGAGGCGCTCCTGCATCTGCCGGAACAGCGGGAGCAGGAGTTTGACGAGGATCGCGACGATGACGAACAGGGTCGGCACGGCCACCCACACGAGCCACGCGAGGCCGGCGTCTTCGCGCAGGGCCATCACCACCCCGCCGATCGACATGATCGGGGCAGTGACCATGAGGTTGAGCGTGAGCAGAGTGAGCATCTGCACTTGCTGGACGTCGTTGGTGCCGCGGGTGGAGAGGGTGGCGGCGCCGAAGCGGGAGACGTCGAGGGAGCCGAGTTTGTTCACCTGCGCGTAGAAGCGGGCGCGGATGTCCCGGCCGACGGACATCGCCGTGCGCGCCCCGCAGTACACCGCTGCGATCGCGGCGCTCACCTGCAGGAGCGTGACCCCGAGCATGCGCACGCCGGTGTTCCAGATGAACGGCACGTCCCCGTTCGCGATGCCCTGATCGATGATCGCGGCGTTGAGACTGGGAAGAAGGAGCGCTGCCAGGGTGGCGGTGAGGTGGAACACCACGATCGCCACGATCCACCCCCAGTAGGGCTTGAGGTGGTGCAGGATCAATCGGAGAAGTGGCACAGGACCTTCTTCGTGACGAACCGGCGTGGGTGCCGGTTACGAGTTGGACATGAGGGTGGTGAATTCATCAAAGCATCGGGCGAGGACTTCAGGATAGGGCTCGCGGAAGTTTCCTCGCGCCCACAGGTGCAGGGCGGTGCGCCGAGTAGCTGAGGCGGTGCCCGTGACGAGCCGGGGTAGGGGATCGTGATCGGGGTCGGTGCCGGTGCGCTCCGCGATCACGTGCGCGAGGGCGGAATCGATCCGCGCCGTAGCGGTCGCGGCGGTGTGGAACAGCTCCGGGTGCTGGGCCCCCAGGGCCATCCGCAGCCGCCAGATCTCCTTCGCACCGGCGATCCGCGCGGCGTCGGTGAGGAGCACCTCGCGCAGCGCGGTCAGCGGTGATTCCTCCGCGGGCCGGGCCCGGAGCGCCTCGGTGAGCGCGGGCAGGAGGTCGGGATCCGTGCCGATGAGGGCCTCCTCCTTCGTGGCGAAATAGTTGAAGAACGTCCGCGGGGAGACCCCGACCTCTTCGGTGATGTCCTCGACCGTGACGTGATCGAGCCCGCGGTCGGCAACGAGTTGGAGCGCAGTGAGCTGCAGCGCGGCACGGGTCGCCCGCTTCTTTCGCTCCCGCAGCCCGAGCGAGGCGTCCTCATCGCACGGCTGCGCGGTAGTGCAGTCGCTCGCGGGGGGCTCGGCGTCTTCAGGCATGGTTCAAGGATAAGCATCCGGGAATATTTGCACAAACTGCAATGTTGGTCTTAAATGGTTCTCTCGTCACTAGATCGCGAACGGATACGCTTTTGGTTTCTACTGTTCCCTCACACTTCGCGCTGAGCCGCGAATCGAAGTTGGTCTTCGTCGGCCTCATGGTCGGCATGCTCGTCGCCTCGATCAGCCAAACAATGGTGTCCCCCGCGATGCCCGTGATCGTCGCGGAGCTCGGCGGCATGAAGTACTACTCCTGGCTCGCCACCTCGGCGATGCTCGCCTCGGCCGTCATCGTGCCGGTGGTGGGGAAGCTCTCAGACTTGTACGGTCGCCGCGTTTTTTATATTTCTGGGCTCGCGATCTTCCTCACAGGTACGGCGCTGAGCGGGTTCGCCACGAGCTTCGCCTGGCTCGTGGGCGCGCGAGTCGTGCAGGGGATCGGGATGGGCACGCTCATGCCGCTCTCCCAGGTGATCATCGGCGACATCATCCCCCCGCGGCAGCGAGGGAAATACCAGGGCATCATGGGCGCGGTCTTCGGAGTGACCTCCGTCGCCGGGCCCCTCGCCGGCGGGTTCATCACCGACAACTGGGGTTGGCGCTGGCTGTTCTTCGTCAGCCTCCCGCTCGGGCTCCTCGCGCTCGCGTTCATCGGCAAGTTCCTGAAGCTCCCCCACACGCCCCGCAAGGCGGTCATCGACGTCCCCGGGATCCTGTTGCTCTCCGGCGCGCTCATTTCGATCCTGCTCGGCACCTCCTGGGGAGGGGTCACCTACCCGTGGGGCTCGTGGCAGGTGCTGACCGCCTTCGGGATCGGTGCAGTTCTGCTCGCGGTTCTCATCCCCGTGGAATTGCGCGCGGTCGAGCCGGTGATTCCGCTGCGGTTGTTCAAGGACTCGACCTTCACGATCTCCAACATCGCCTCGCTCACGATCGGGATGGCGATGTTCGGCGCGATCTTCTACATCCCCGTCTACGCGCAGGGCGTGATGGGTGCCGACGTCACGAGTTCTGGCGCGATCGTCATGCCGATGTCGCTGGCGATGATCCTCACTTCGATCGTCGTCGGGCTGCTCATCACCCGCACGGGCAAGTACAAGCCGTTCATGGTCGCGGCGACCTTCCTCATCGTCGGCGGGTACGTGTTGCTCGCCCAACTCACCTACGGGGATGCGCCCTGGCAGCTCATGCTCGCGATGGTCGTGCTCGGTACCGGGCTCGGCGGCACGATGAGCACCTACGTGCTCGTGGTACAAAACACCGCCCGCCCGAAGGACCTCGGTATC
>JAJYRV010000358.1 GCA_021793935.1 Actinomycetes bacterium
CACATCGATACCGAACGCACCGTCCGCGAGTTCGATTCGAAAGCCACCAACCGAAGCTACCTGCTCACCGCCAACCCGTTTGAGCTCGTGGACCAGCACCGCGTCATGCAGTTCCCTCTCCCCCATCGTGTAGGTGATGTCGACCAAGGCCAGCGGGGGTCTCACCCACCGCGTCTTCGCCTCGGCCAAGGCCAGCCGAGTCTGGTTCTTCGCGTAGACGTCCGCCTCCAGCAGCACACTACCGACCCGGGCCCCACGAGCATTCGAACCGAGGTTGGTCATGCGGATGGCCGCACCGGGTTCCCCATCCTCCAGGTACTCGAAGAAGGTTTCTACCTCTGCTTCCACATGTTGCTCTGCCAACGGCTTGCCCGGTGAGATATCGAGGTCGGGAGGGGAACACGCGGTCATGAGGAAAAGCGCCACAACACCGACCGGGAAGTACGCTCTCAACGATCGCTTCTTCGCCATACACCTATACCTGGTCATCAGTAGATCGTCCCCGCAGACCACTGCCTTTGCAAGGGCCAATAGGGGCTGACCCGGCAGTGGTATCGAATGGCTGCTATCGTCATCGCGTCCCCTTGGGATACTCCTGTTCGATCGTCGTACCGGTTTCTTCCACTTCAGCGGGCACTGCCAAGGCACCGACGTCGACGACGATCACCGACACGTTGTCGCGCCCGCCCTCCATCAATGCGCGGCGCAACAACTCATCGGCCGCCCGCTCGGCTACCGGCTCTTCTGTGAGTACCCCACGGATTTGTTCGTCACCGACCTCGCTCGTGAGGCCGTCGGAGCACACGAGAATACGTGACCCCGATTCCAGCGGAAGGAGCCAGGAATCGTGTCGGTCGTCGTCGCCCCCCAAGGCCCTGGTGATGACGTTCTTCGGGGCGAGTTCCGCCGCAGGGTCGCCCGCGGCCCCCAGTTCCTCCTGGAGCGAATGATCGGTCGTGAGTTGCAGCAACTCGGCGTCTCGATGCAGGTACACTCGCGAATCCCCGATGTTCAGCACGTACCACTGCGGAATCCCGTCATGGTCAACTCGGATGACCCCGGTCAAGGTGCTCCCCGCGCCACGCCCACCTGCGGTTGCGATACCGCGCACGGCCTGCCTGGCATCGGAGAGCGCCCGTTCGATGTCTTCCAAGCGCGCGGGGTTGCCCGCGGGAAGCATCTCCTGGAAGACCTCAACGGCGGCGCTACTTGCTTGCGCCCCTGCTTCCTGGCCGCCGACACCATCGGCTACGAGGAAGCACGGATCGGCAGCGAGGATGGAATCTTCATTGCCGGCTCGGACCTTGCCGGTGTGGGTATGGGCTCCGATGCGGAGCGTGAATTCCTGGCGGTTCATGGGGCACCGTCTCCCTCTTTTCGTCGGATGCGCGCGGGGAGGGTCCCCAGTAGCAGTCGCTCCGTTGCTTCAACTGCCGAATTCGCGTCGAGTTCCTCCTCGCGACCGTCATCATGTAATAGTGCTGTCCCATTCGTGGACCCCAGATCCTCAACGGACCAGGTCGACCCTTCCAACCGAAACCGCGCGTGCGATTTTGACAGGACCCGGGTGGGATCATTCACCGGTAGAAGGGTGCTGCCAGCCACGGGCGAAGGGTTGCGCCCGATGGTCGTATCGGCACTGAGAGGATAGTCTTCCCCGTTGATCTCCAGCACCCATTCAATCCGTGGCGTGCGTTGGACAATGATCGTGTGGTCCTCTTCCTCCGCCGGGGCGTTGATGATCGTGTGATCATCCTCGTCATCCAGCGCGCTCCCTGCGGCGGCTTCCTGCCAGCCATCGGGAGTGGGAGCCGGTGATACCGCAGCCGGCGGCGGGGGCGGGACCGGGGCTGGCGCGGCCAACGGAGCCGGTGCCACGGCCCGGGCCGCCGGGTGAGCCGGGGGTGCAGCGACGTTGCCCTCGCCGCCCTCAGGAACTCGAACCTCCGGCCGGGCCCCCGGCGCTGGCGGGGGGCTCCAAGCGGGCGGGGGCGGCGGACCGCTGACATAGCCCCCTTGCGGAGCCCAAGCGGAGTTGAGCGCCGGCGGCTCGGCTTCTGGCAGGTAACGTTCACTTACTGTTGCCAGGGTGGGGCGTTGTTCTGCCAACCGCTGGGTGAGGATCATCGCCCACAGCGGCGCGATCAGGGCGGCGAGGACGGTCATCCCACTGCCCAGACCGGCCTCCCTATTGAGCCGGTGGGCGCCGACGATCAGCGCAATGACGGGGACGATCCCGAAGCATACGAGCCCGACGAGAACGAGCCATCCCGGTAGCCCGGCACGCTGGAGTAACCGCCACTGGTTCAGGAAGGGCACCCATCCTTCCCAGGCGGGTAGGCCAAGTTGGGGAAAGAGCCGCGATAACGCCCAGAGGTACCACACGAAGAAGCACACACTCACGAGCGAGCTGCCGATGGCGGCGGCGAGCAGCGCCGTCGAGAAACTTTCACCCATGTTGCCCGCTCACCCGCCTGACCCGTATTTGGTCGCGGCGTAGGCGAGTTGTACAACCTGGTACCCCTTGGCGCGGGAGACGATCTGCGCGCGGCCGGGCTTGCTCAGGGCGGGCTTGACCTTTCCGATCAGGGCTCCCTCCTCGGGACTACCGCTGAGGAGGATCCCGGTGGCCCCCAGGTCGTTGAGTGCCTGCAAGATCGGATCGTAGGCCGCCCGGGAAGCCCCTCCGACCCGGCGGGTGACGATCACGTGTAGGCCGACGTCGTTAGCCTGCGCAAGCAGCGGCGCGAGCGGGGCGATGGGGTTTCCCTGCTGAGTCGCGACGAGGTCGTAGTCATCGATGAGCACGAAGCCCTCGGCCCCGCTCCACCAACTCCGGTTGCGCAACTGCTCGGTCGTGACATCCGGGCCGGGCAACCGGGAGCGGAAGAAGTCGACGAGTTGATTGATCGCCCCTTCCGTCTGCTCCGCCGAGCTCAGGTACGCACCGAGGAACTCTTCCGGGATCTCCCCCAGGTGGGCGCGCCGGTAGTCGATCATGAAGATTCGGGCGTGGCCGGGCTCGTAGCGGCGCGCAATCTCGTGCACCACCCCGCGGAGCATGGAGGACTTACCCGATGGTGCATAGCCG
>JAJYRV010000359.1 GCA_021793935.1 Actinomycetes bacterium
CTTCGGCGGGGACCAGCGGGGCGTCGAGCGTGCCCGACAGCGCCTGCGCATGCGCCCCCGTGCCGAGGGTCGCGGCCTGGTAGTGTTGCTGCGGCCTGGGGGCCGGTGCGGCATCCGCGGGCGCTGCTGGCGCCTGCGCGGCCAGGGCAGCGGGTTCCCCCAGTTCCCCCTTCGCGTGGCGTTCGGTGAGCCAGGAGGAAAGAGCTTTGAGCTCATCCGGACGGGGCACCTTGACCACGAGCGCCCGACCGACCCGGTCAGACCAGGTCCTGCCCATCCGGTGGGGGTCGGCCAGCCCCGTGGCAACGATCACCCACGCACCGACCGCACCGACGGCGAACCCTGCCCCCTGCACCACCGCCCGGAGCACGCTGCGCCCGATCCCCAGCGAGTAGGGAACGTCATCACGGGTGGTGCGGATCCGCATCAGCAGGTTGCCCGCCGTGGCGCCGGTGCGCGCTTCGGCGATGACGAGAAGCAGCGCCAACTGCAGGGTGACAATCGCGGTGAGGACGAAGCTCTCAGAGATGAACGCGGTGGCCGCGCCGGCGGCGATCACCACCGCGGCGTCGATGCTGTAGGCCGCGATCCGCGTCCGGGTTGATGCGGGATTCGCCCAGAGCCGTGCACGGGCGAACGGAACGTTCGTCGTCATCTAAGAAAATACCCCCCGCAGGAAGTCTATTGTGCCAACGGAAACTATCGCGGCGGGAAGCACGAAGGCGATCGCGACCGCCTCCAACATGTCGCCCAGGCGGGACCAGCCGATCGAGCGTGCGCCCCTCGCGATCGCCGGGGCGATCGTTGCCGTGACGACTCCGGCGAAGAGCATCGCCCCGGCGATGAGCAGCGCCGTCGTACCCGTCATCGCTGCCCACTGGCTCGTGCCGATCGCCGCGGCTCCGGCAAGCCCAGCACCGGCCCCCACCCGCAGCGGCCGCTTCAGGATCGACGCCGTCGTCTTCCGGGATACGAGGACCAACCCCAGAGCGCTGAGCACGATGACGACAGCAGCGGTGATGCGCTCCAATCGCGATTCCGAGGAAAGCTGCAACGCCGCGGCCCACATCCCGATGCCTGCCAGGGCCGAAAGGTAGATCATCGACGTTTGTAGGCGCGCCTCAGTGGCCTGAACTCGGCGCCTGATCGCCTCCGCCTCGACGGTGGGCCGATACATGGGAACCCGCCCCCGCACGGTCCATCGAACAATCATGAACCGGCCGTAATCGATGTGGTGCCCATCGTCGACTTTGACGAGGAGGTAGGGCAGTGCGCGCAGCCCCACGCAGGACGCCGCTCCCGCCACGACCACGCAGTGGTCCAGACTCCACCCGAGAATCGAGCCGGCGAACAGCAGCACCGCTATCGCCCCGGAAATCACCGCGATCGGAGCGCCCACCGCCCGGGTAGTCAGGGGCGCGGCGATGAGCCCGAGAAACGCCCCACCGGTGGCGACGATCGCAAACCCCGCAGCGGCCGCGAGCGGCGCAGCGGTGGCACCCATGCCCCCGAGGATCGCGACGCTGGCACCACCGGCGACGACCAGTGGCACCCATACATGCCGCGCGTGTTCTTCACCCCGGCCCCAGCCGACCAGCGCGAGGAGTGCGCAGCCGATGAGCACGGCGGCCCAGGTGGTGCCGCGCGGACCACTCGATTCTTGCCCCCCGATCACGGCGACGGCAAGCGTGAGGAGCGCGAGCGCAAGCAACACCCAGGGCAGGAGCGCAGCCTTTTCGGCATCTGGTGCCCGCCGCGGATCCGCGGCGAAGCCTCCCGCCGGGGTGACGATGCAGTACAGTCCGCCTTCGCGTAATTCGCTCGCGCGGGTGTCCAGGTCGATCGGGCGCCCGCCGGGATCAACAACCCGTTCTTGATCACGAGGCAATAGGCCCATGGCGATGAGTGCCTGGCCCAGCGCATCCTCGGCGGGCAGGGCAAGATCGTGCACCCGGCCCGCGGCGTGCAAGGCGATGCGCCGCTGCTGTGATCGCAGAGAACTCACAGGCCAGAGTCTAGCCATTCCCCGTCCCGCACCGGGATTGGGCTGGGCCCGGGAGCAATGCCGCTACACTTTCGTAGTAGTTTTAAGCCGTCAATCGATTTTTAGTACGTGGTGCGGGGGAGAGTTGGGCGATAACGGTTCGACGACCGATGAGATCGTGCGCCTTTCCGTTGTCCACGCTGAGCGCCGGATCGATCTCGCCGTCCCCGGAGCGCTGCCCCTGGTTGAAGTCCTGCCCGGGGTCGCCCGCAGCCTGGGGGTGCTCGATCCCACGCTCCTTCACGGCGGGTACCGGCTCGATCGTAGCGACGGCGCCAGCCTGGACCCCCGCCGCAGCGCACTCGCTCAAGGCATCCGCCACGGGGAAGTGCTCACGTTGGTTCGCGGCCAGCACACAGGAGTGCCCGCGAAGTACGACGACGTCGTCCACGCCGTCATCGACGCCACCGAGCACCATCACCGGCCCTGGCAGCCCGACGACGCCGCTCGGACGGCAACCGCCGTAAGCCTCACCCTCGTGGGGCTGTGCGGGATCCTGCTGCTCGCCCAACCCGGCCGCGACCTCATGGCAACGATCCTTGCCGGCACGGGCGCGGTCGTGCTCGTCGCGCTCGCCGCGGTACTCTCCCGGATCCACCAGCACAGCAGCGGGTTGGCGTTCGCGTTGGCCGGGTCGGCGTTCGGCGCTCTCACGGGCTACTTCCTCACGCCCCCGGGACCCCTGTGGGGCGCGTCGGCAGCGTGCGCCGCTGCGGGGGCGATCATCGCCGGTGGAATCGGCGCGCTCGTGACGAAACCGCCCATCGAGCTGCTCGCCGTGCCCGTTGCTGGTGGCATCACCATCGGCATCCCCGCAGGCCTGGCCGCTTTCGGCATCGATCCCGTCGCCACCTATGCGATCACGGCGGCCGTGTGCGCCCTCCTCGCGGGGGCGTTGCCGTGGCTGACGCTCACGAGTACCCGGATCACGGTCGTCTCACCAATGACCGAACTGGAGATGTTCGACCCCCCGCCGCCGGTGGACCCCGACGCGGTGGCTGCGCGGGTCACCTCGGGCCAGCGTCTCCTCGTAGCGCTGCAGATC
>JAJYRV010000360.1 GCA_021793935.1 Actinomycetes bacterium
CCAAGGGCGGTCCCTTGGTCGAAAGTTCAAACCTGACCCATTTGGGGTGAGTGACGGGACTTGAACCCGCGACCCTCTGGACCACAACCAGATGCTCTACCAGCTGAGCTACACCCACCATGGCGGCCATGCGGCCGCGATTGACTAGTGTACAGACTTTTTATTGAACCCAAGAATCGCCTTGCGGGCGTACCGAGATTACTGCGTGTTCGATAGGCCGAAAGCTTCGCCGGTTCCGCTACTTTTCGCCGATTTCTCGGGTTCAGGAGGGGTGGCGCGATTCACATCGGAGGCGGAAGAATCGGCGTCACTGAGCACGTCCAGTTTCGCCAGCGTGGAGTCCGCAGCGATCCGCTCCGCATGCGCCTTGGCGTCGACCGACGCCGGCTCTCCCTCGTGGGGGAACAACGCGGCCCGGTAATAGCGAAGTTCGTCGATTGACTCGGCGATATCTGCCAGCGCCCGGTGCCCGCCCGCCTTCTTCGGGGAGTTGAAATATGCCCGAGGGTGCCAGCGCCGAGCGAGTTCCTTGATCGAGGAGACGTCGATGATTCGGTAGTGCAGGAAGTTCGTGAGCGTGGGCATGTCCCGCTCGAGGAACATCTTGTCGGTGCCTACGGAGTTCCCGGCAAGGGGAGCCGTGCGTTCCTTCGGAACCCATCGCTGGATGTGCTCGAGAACCTGCGCCTCGGCGTCGGCAAGGGTCGTGCCGGAATCCAACTCCTCAAGCAGCCCGGATTCGGTGTGCATCGCCTGCACCACCTCGACCATGTTGTCGGTCGCGCCCGCGGGCGGCTTGATCACCAGATCCAGTCCCGGGGAGAGCGGGTTGAGTTCGGAATCGGTGACGATCACGGCGATCTCGATCAGGGCGTCCTTGGACAGGTCCAGCCCGGTCATCTCGCAGTCGATCCAGACGATGGGGTTTGCACTCGGGGGCACAGGTTTCACACTCACTTGCGACATCCTAGCCCCGCCCGCTCGGGCCGCGCCAAAGCGTTGCCGCAGAGTTAGTTCAGCCGCGGTTAGTTCAGCCGCGCTTTGATGGCGTCGATTAAGCCCGAGGAGGAGAGCACCTGATCCTCGGGTACGCCTGCGTTGACACGAAGTTCGAATGAGCGTTGCGCGGCTTCTAGGGCCTTCTGGTACTTACCCTCGTCGAAGTAACAGCGGGCGAGGTGCTGGTAGGCGAAGGGGCGCAGGTAGTCCGCGTAGGCGCTATCCTCGCTCATCGGTTCCACCGCTTCGATCGCGGCGAGTGCTTGCTCGTGGAGCGCGCACGCGAGGGAGAATTCGCCCTGCCACTGCAGCACGTGAGCAAGCCGAATCGCCGCGGAGACCGCCGAGAGTGGTAACGGCGCATCGAGCGCATCGGTGCGGCTGCCCGGGCCGCCAGAACGGCCCAGAACCTGCCACCCTAGTTCCTCAGCTTCATCCAGCCGGCCGAGGATCCGCAGCCACACGACTTGCATCGGTTGACCCACGAGCCCTTGCGCCTCGAGGTGATCCACCCATTCCGCTGCTTCGTTCGGGTCGCGAAGGACTTCGCGCTGGGTGTGCGCGTCGAAGTGGTATTCAGGTTCCTGAGCCATACCTTCACCTTGCGTAAGCGGTTAATGTGGACCGGACGGTAAGCCAAATGTACGCCGTGCTTCGAGAACACGGCAGTGAATGCGAAGTTTTTCTGACGTTTTGTTATGGGATCTATATTCTCCGCAGATTTCCGCGGAGAAGCAGCAGTCAGGCGGCCGTTAAATCCCGAGAATAGCCTTGGCGATGGAGAAGTAAATGATGAGGCCCGTCGCATCGGCGAACGTAGAGATGAACGGGGTGGAGAAAACCGCTGGGTCCACCCGCACGACAGTCGCCAGCATGGGCATGAGCCCACCGACGGTAGCCGCCATCGTGCACACCGCGACGAGGGTCAAGCCGATCACCGCGCCGATGTCCATCCCGAACACGAGCGTCGCCAGCACGAAGCCCAACGAACCCAGTGCGAGCCCAAGCAGGAATCCGGTGCGGATCTCCTTGAACGCCACCTTCCACGTATCTCGAGGATTGAGTTCATTCATCGCCAGTGACCGGGTAACCGTCGTGGCTGCCTGGGCGCCGGTGTTTCCGCCCGTGCCCGTGAGAAGGGGGATGAACAGAGCGAGGAAATACGCCTCTTCGAGGGCATCCTCGAAGATCTGCAGCACGTTGATCGTGAGGATCGCCGAAATGGCGAGGATGAGCAGCCACGTGATCCGCGATTTGGTCATCGCGAACGGGGAGGTGAGCAGGTACGTGCGGCGCAGCGGCTCGGTACCACCGGTACGGGCGGCGTCCTCGTCGTCCTCTGCGCGGATGATGCGCACCGCGTCGTCAATGGTGAACAGCCCCACGAGCCGGTCCTCGTTGTCGACGACGGGCAGGGCGAGCACCCCGGAGTCGACGAGACGGCGGGCGGCGACCTCGTCGTCGTCGAGCGTGCGAACGGAGGCGGGCAGTTCCATGATGTCGCCGATGATCGCCCCCTCGTAGGCAACGAGCAGGTCCCGCAGCGAACAGATCCCCACGAGCACGCGGGCATCATCAACGATCGGCACGGTGTAGACGGTCTCGTAGCTGTCGGCGTTGCGGCGAAGACGTACGAGCACGTCAGCAACCGGCTCTTCGGCGCGGGCGCTGACGTACTCGGGCGTCATCCGGCGGCCGATCGATCCGTGCGGGTAGCCGAGGATCGGGGCCGTGGCGGTGCGTTGACGCGGGGAGAGGGTGCGCAGGAGGCGCTTGGTCACCTTCGCGGGCAGTTCATCCAGGAGCCCGACGATGTCATCGGGGTCGAGCGCTTCGAAGACCCCAACGACCTCGGTCTCGGCGAGTTCGGTGACGAGGTCGGCCTGCGCGGCGGAGTCGAGGCGTTCGAAGACGTCGATCGCCTTATCTTTGTGCAGCAGCCGGTACACGACGGCGGCGTCCACGGGCGGGAGCCGGTAAAGCAGGTCGGCGATATCGGGGGATGAGGTTTCCGCCACGAGTTCGGAGAGCGATTCGAGTTCGCTTGCCGTTACGAGGCTTTGGATTTTGTCGAGGGTTTCGGTTACC
>JAJYRV010000361.1 GCA_021793935.1 Actinomycetes bacterium
GCTGCATCGTCGTCAACAACCAAGACACGTGCACTCATGTGCCTATCGTGGCATTAATAGGCGCAATTTGTCGTGATTACCCGTGCTGGGCCGCAAATGTGAGAGATTTTGTCGAAGATGTAAGGTTGTGCCTGTTCCGGGATTTCGGAACGATCTGGCCGTGACAGAATTGCCGAAGTGCGACACCGACAAGGATGGTTGATGACTAACCCACCCGATTCTGGCGACACGGGTCGCTCGGACTGGAGCGCTCCCGGTGGAGACTGGGGAGCTCCCGGCGGTAGCGGCTACTCCCCCACCCCCGATCCGGGCGCGCGCCCGGACCAACCTTCCGGGGACTCTTCCCAGGGCGGCCCGGCGGGGCCCGGGCAGTACTCCCAGCCCGGGCAATACGGCCAACAACCGGGCCAGCAGCAACCCGGCCACTACGGGCAGCAGCCGGGCCAGTACCAGCCGGGCCAGTACGGCACCCCTCCACCGGAGAGCAACTTCATCCAGGCCCAGCCGGGGATCATTCCGCTGCAGCCGCTCGCGCTCGGGCAGATCTATGACGGTGCGTTCAAAGCGATGCGTACGAATCCGCTCGTGATGTTCGTCTTCGCCGGTGTCGTCGTCACCGCGATGACGATCCTGCAGACCGTCCTGTCCGCCTCGTTCTTCAATGACTACTTCTCCCTCCTGGGGATGGTGGAAGACGACCCGGCCGCATTTGACGCCCAGTTCGAGGACGACCTCGTCAACATGTTCAGCCGCTCCCTGCTGCCGGTTCTGCTGAGCTCCGTACTCACCTTCATCGGTTCGACGATCCTCAATGGGATCCTCACCCTCGCGGTGAGTCAGGCGGTGCTGGGTTTCAAACCGAGCCTGGGGCAGGTGTGGGATCAGGCCAAGGGGCAGCTACTTCGACTGCTCGGGCTCGTTTTCCTCGTCGCCGTCATCACTGCCGTGGTGCCCCTGGTGTTCGTCGTGATCACGGTAGCGATCGGCACAACGGGATCGGTGGGCCTGACCGTTCTGTTCGGCCTCATCACCCTACTCGTCAGCCTCGGGTGGATCCTGTTCGTCATCACCGCGACGGCGCTGGCGACCCCGGCGCTCATGCTCGAGCGGTCCGGTGTGATCACCGGGTTGCGCCGTTCCTGGCAGCTCGCCAAGCCGTTCTTCTGGCGTGTGATGGGGATCTATCTGCTCACCGCCCTCATCGGTGTCGGGGTCTCCTACCTCATTGGGATGCCCGCCGGATTCGCCGTCCTGTTCCTGCCGCCCACCGGCATGCTCATCGTGCAAGGAATCTCGACGGCGATCGCCTCCACGCTCATCACGCCGTTCACCGCTGGCGTGCTTGCGTTGCTGTACATCGACATCCGGATCCGCCGTGAGGGCCTCGCCGCCGAACTCGCCGCCGCGGCTCAATAGGCCCGTTTGATCGCTCATTCGCCTATGCCCGCGTTCGCCCCTCCGCTCCTGCCCGATTCCGACGAGGCCGCCGAGTGGGCACGCGAGGAGCTCTCCCGGAGCGTCTACTCGAGCGCGCCCTCCTTCTGGGAGTGGCTGTGGGAGAAGTTCGTGGAGCTACTGGAAAAAATAACGTCCTTAGGCAGCGGGCTCGGCCCGGCGTTCGTGCCATTGATCATCCTCGCGCTCGTAGCTGCAGTGATCATCCTCGCGCTCACCCTCAGCGGCCCCATCCGCCGCCGCCGCGCCGCCTCGGATGCCCCGGGCGCCATGTGGCAGGACGACGACACCCGCTCCGCCGCGCAGCTGCGGGAGGCCGCCCACACGGCCGCAACGAGCGGCGACTTCAACCTCGCCGTCATCGAACAGTTCCGGGCGACCGTACGGGCGTTGGAGGAGCGTGCGCTCCTGGAGACCACGCGGGGCATGACGGCAATGGAAGTGGCCGGAACCGCCGCCGTGGCGTTTCCACAGCAAAGCGAGCCGCTGCACCGCGGCGCGAACTCCTTCAACGAAGCGTTGTACGGCAACCACCCCGCGACCCACGCCCAGTACATCGCGCTGCGCGATCTTGAGCGGGAACTCCAGGACGCCCAGCCGGCCCCGACGATGGAGCCCGCATGAGCGCCGCGCCCGCCGCTGCTGCCCCGCGTTCGACATCGCGGCGCACGCCCCTCATCATCATCGGCGCGAGCCTGCTCCTGGTCATCCTCATCGCGGTGGTTTTCCGCCCGCCCGCGTACATGCGCGGCGCGGAGGGAGACCCTGAGAACCCCGACCCGAACGGCGCGATGGCGATCGCTGAGATCCTGCGCGACCACGGCACGGAGGTGAAGGTGGTCCGCTCGGTCTCCTCAGCACTCGCCGCCGATACTGATCTCCTCGTCGTCAGCAACGCCCACCTCCTATCCACCCACCAGTTGCACGCCCTCGAAGAGCGCGCCCTGGACACGGTGCTCATCGGCGCCACGAAATCGGTGCCGGGTTTCCTCGAGGACGTGGAAACAGCCTGGCTCGATCGCGACGAGGAGGCGCTGCAGCCCGGTTGCGATGACCTTCGCGCCGCCGCCGGACCTATCGACTCCGCGAGCCCGTTCCTCACCGCTCCCGAGGCGAGCGGGTGTTTCCCCGGGCCCGACCACGGGCTCGTACTAACCTGGGAGCGCGACAACGGCGCCCGCGGCACGATCCTTCCCAAGGATGTCCTGTTCAACGAACACCTGCTGAGCTCGGCGAACGCCGCTCTCGCCGTGCGAGTACTCGGTGAGGCGCCGCAGGTGACCTGGCTCGTGGGCTCCGCTGACGACACCTATGGGGCAGCCGGCACGGCGGAGGACTTCTCCCTCACCTGGCTCTGGGCAATCATCGGCTGCCTCTTCATCGCCGCAATCTGGTGGCGCGGTCCGCGGTTCGGGAAGCTTTCCGGCGAGCCGCTACCCGTCATCGTCAACGCCTCGGAAACGACCGTGGGCCGGGGGCATCTGTACCGCCGGTCGGGGGACCTCGCGCACACGGCCACCGCCCTACGGCTGGGTACCCTGCAACGGATCGCACCACGGATCGGGCTGCCTGCCCACGCCGCCGCCAAGGAAGTCACCGCGCAGGTCGCCCGGTCGGCGCACCGG
>JAJYRV010000362.1 GCA_021793935.1 Actinomycetes bacterium
CAGATGGCCGCCGGCGTCCGCGAGCGACTGGGGGCGACGTATGGCGTATCGACGACGGGCGTCGCCGGCCCGGACCCGCAGGACGGCCAACCGGTCGGGACCGTGTACGTCGGGATCGCTGGCCCCAGCGGCGCCGCTCACACCCGGGTGCAACTCCGCGGAGACCGAGCAGCGATCCGAGCCGGCGCCGTCGCGGAAGCCGTTGCCACCCTCGCCAAGACGGTCGGCCGGGCGTAGGCTAGCGGCGTTGGCGCTAGCGAGCGCCATCAGCGTGCGCCCGGCAACGAAAAGCTATGTGTGTTGGTGGGCACATGCGGAACAATCCTGGGTCATCCGTTGTTGACCATAGCGATGAACAAATACACACCTGCCACATTGAAGGCAACACGCGGCTCGAAATCGGGGTACGGTAGTACCACGGTATCCGCACGTACACGAAGGGAGGAGCCCACAATGATCGTTTTTCGTCACCAGATCGGCGATGTCTTACGTGGTGTTCGCCAGCGTCAAGGGCGCACCCTTCGAGAGGTCTCCTCGGCGGCGCGAGTCTCCTTGGGATATCTCTCCGAAGTTGAGCGAGGGCAGAAGGAAGCCTCTTCCGAGCTGCTGTTCGCAATCTGCGCCGCTCTCGACATCCCCCTATCTTTGGTCCTGCGGGAGGTGTCGGATCGCGTGGCCATGCTTGAAGGAATCGCGATTCCCGATGTCATCCCTGCCGACCTAGGCAACGAACTCGCCGCGCTGTAACACCTAACGCGCGCGAACCGCTTGCAACTAAAACGTTCTCGGGGCCCCGACTTCAGCGAAAATCGCCGGTTAGGGCCCCGTTTGCATGTCCGCATCGGGTGGTTGGCATCGTCGTGGCTGACACCGCGGGCAGTAGAAGCCCGGGCGGGATCGGGGCGCCCGCCCGATGCTGACCTTGGCGATCTGCTGCCCGCATCGCCGGCACGGTAGGTGCTCGCGGCCATGCACGTGGGTGCGCCAGCCCGGGCGCAAATCACCCGTCGCCGTCAATTGCTCCGCCGAAGCGCTGCGCGCCATCAACGCCGATGCGGTGCGATAGATCCGCTCAAGGTCCGCCTCGGTCAAGGAGGCTGCAGGCGTGAGCGGGTGCACGCGAGTGATCCAGAGGCTCTCGGCGAGGTAGATCGTGCCGATGCCCGCGGCGATTCGCTGATTGAGGAGCACTGCTCCGATGGTGCCCTGCGGCCCTGCCTGCGCGGCGGCGTAGCGGAGCGCGGCCGCAGAGATGCGCGGAAAGTTGGCAGGCTCGGCGTCATGTGCTCCGGGCTCCCCGGCGAGGAGATCGGGCCCGAGCGCGCCGAGGAGGCGGTGTTCATCGGCCGTGCGCAGGAGGCGCACCTCGCCGGCGAGGCGGCACACGCAGGTCCACTCGGAGTTGCCGAGCACGATCCGGATCCGCCAGTCCCCGTAGTGTGCCGGTGGCCTGGTCGTCGCCTCGACCCACCAGACGCCGTCCATTTTCAGGTGCACGTGGAGGGTGCGACCAGAATCGAAGCGAATGAGCGTGTTTTTACCGTAACTCACGCAATCGGTGACGCTCTGGCCGGTGAGGTCGGCATCGCCGAGGGTGCCCGAACGAAGCTCGCTGCGGGTGACCTCCCGCCCGGCCAGGGCACCGTGCAGTCGGCGGGTGACCCGCAGCAGCACATCCCCTTCAGGCATGGTCGGGATCCAGCCGCAGCCCCCGCGGGTGAGGGGTGAATCCCGCCGCCGTGAGCGCCGGTGCCCGCGGGGAGGTGAGGGCGCTCTCGCCGTCGATCTTCGCCAGCGAGTACCGGCCGAGCAGGCCCGCCCGGGTCGCCCGCGCGAGTTCTGCGATCCCCGCCTCGATGTTCGCCTCCGCTCCGAACGTGAGCAATGTGCGAGCGCCGCGTTCGAGGTAGAGGGCGAGTTCACCGCCGACGAGCACCACGGTGGCGCCGAGTTTCCGACCGGGCCGGTGCCCACCTTCCCCCGGCCAGGGCAGGGCCATGCCGTAGGGGTTGGCCGGATCGGTGGCGGAGAGGACGAGCGCGTCCGGGGTCATGGCATCCTCGACACTCCGAGCGGCCGAGCGGAGCCGGTCAACGGCGTCGGTGAGGGCGAATTGGGCTGCTCCCAGCCCTTCGATGAAGTATCCGCGCCGAATCGCGCCCGTTTCTTCCACCCGGGCGAGAACCTGGTACATCGCGGCGAACCCGCCCGGTAGGTCCTCGGGCGTGGAGCCGCGCACGGCGACCCCGGTTCGGTCGATGACGGCGAGGGCGGCGGCAAGGGCGCGCCGGTCCCCGGCGGCAGGGTCGGGGAGCCGGGACCATCGGCCGCCAGCAGCCCCGGAGAAGCGCGTCGCCGCCGTGTGTTCGGCGCGCAAGGACCGCCACGTGGAGCGAACCCTCGGACGGTGGGTCCGGCGCACCCCGGGGCGCTCCCCACCTAGTCGCGCCCGCAGCGGCGCGAGCGTGTCGTTCGTGATGTGCCCCGCCCACACAAGTTCCCACAACGCTTCCGTCAGCGCGTCCGCGGCGGTGCCGAGTTGCTCGGTGAGGTCGCGGGCGAACCAGCCGGCTCCGGGCTCCATGAGGGCGAGCACCTCGGCCGCGAGGCCCGATACGGGTTGCGCAAGGGGAGCGAGGTCTGCCGCGGCGCCCGCGGGTAGGAGGCGGATCCAACCGTCGGTGGAACTTCCCCGTTCACCGGCCCAGACGATCTCCCCGGCGGACATGAGCTCATCGAGATACTCCGGCCGGTAGTCGCTCACCCGCGCAGGGAGGATGAGCGACTCCACCGCGCTCGCGGCCACGGGTGCACCGGCGAGGAGATCGAGGGCGGCAGCGAGACCGTCGACGCCCGTGAACGTGCCCAGCCCTTGCCACTGGGCGAGGAACGCCGCGAACCCCCGCGGCGGTACCGGCTCCACCTCCGCCCGCAGCGCGGCCACCGACCGGCGCCGGATCCGGCGCAGCACGTCGGCGTCGCAATAATCCGGCCCGGGCATCGCGGCCGTGCGAGAGGTATGGGTGGCGGCGGGGCGCAGCGCCCCGGAGGTGAGCGCCCCGGCTGCGGTCAGGGCCTG
>JAJYRV010000363.1 GCA_021793935.1 Actinomycetes bacterium
CCTTCGATGCTGTGTCCCGCGCCCTCCCGGTAGATCGCAACATCGGTGCGGAGCTCACCGCTGCGGAGCACGTGCTGATTTCTCGCGACGTAGTCGTTGATCATTCGGTCGTGGGTGAATTGCGCCGTGTGCGGACCGTAGCTATCGGCAACTCCTTGACGCATCCCTTCCCAGCCCGGCCAGGACGGAGAGATCACGGGGGACTTGTGGGACCAACCGTGGTAAACAATTTGGTTTACACCGACAGAGAACTGTTGGTTGATGTAGGACAACAGCGTCTGACGAGGAACCTCCCAAGCTTGCCCAGAGGCGCAGCATTCAGTCGAAACGATATTCTTATCCACCGATGCTACGGCTGACGCCATCGCACGCCACGCGTCGTTCGCACGAACGTCGATGAATGGCGGCGTGGAGAAGGGCGGAGCACCGAACGAACGAGACTCACCTTCGGCGATATCCAGTTCCCGGTAGATAGTTTGGACGTCGATCGAGGTGGGCCCCCAAGAGGAATAGCCCTGCCCTCGGACCGTTAGGCCAAGGTCATGCGCCCATTCCATTACGGGGCGAACGTGCTCCTCGAGGAACAGCTCGCTCACGGTAGATGAATAGTCCTGCCGGATGCGATCAGCTAGCCCAGGATCGGAAAATTCGTAATCCGGAAGCGGCACCGGAGCAGCCCACTCGGGCAGGTCGGGATCTGCCTCCGGCTGTTCCACCACTCCGACGACTGGCAGATACGGAACCAGAGAGTAGCCGCGGCGCTCTTCAAACTCTTCGAGGAAGTTCGGAGTCCAGTTGCGGATCTGTGTGCCGGCGCGGTTTACTTCGATCGAATCGAAGAACAAGGAACCGCCGCTCTCCCCCAGCGCTTCCCGCAATTCAGGGGTAAGCACGTTGTCTTCCCAGTACTCACGAACGGATTCAAATCCGGATCGATCAAAGTGGTCGACCATGTATTGGGTCTCGGACATTCCTCCACGTCCGATCTCTTGCCCGGTACCGTTCATCCACGCGGTGACGATCACCCACTGCTGCTCCCCCTCAGGGGCTTGCCATTCCAGCGGGGCCTCTGGGTCCGCTTCTTGCGTGAGGTCGGTGACGGAGTCCTGATTGAGGGTTGGAAGTTCTTCGCCGTCACAGTTCTCGGCGCACTCGTACGCGAGTACCGCGATGAGCTCCCGCTCCGCCACGCCTTCTGGAAGTTCGGACTCGGGCAGGTCACCCGAAAACTTAGCGCCAGGTTCAACGACCTCGTGGGCGAAAGTGATTTCCTTCGCCGAGCCGGGACCATCCGGGGAAACGGTGGTCGTGCCCGCCGACCAGCTTGGTGTGTACAACGTGTCCACCTGCATACCGCGTTCTTTGCCCGCGGTAAAGAGCTCGGTGAGCCGTTGCGACCAGAGCGGCAGTCCCCATTCATATTGCTCCGGATCGTAACCAGGATCATCCGACCCGATGTAGTTGCTCGCTTCGAGACCACCGGCACCGATTTCGATCATCGCGTCGAGATCGTTCTCGATCACTTCTGAATCCATCGCTCCGCCGCCGTGCCAGTACCGATAGAACGGCCGGTCTCCCATTGACGGATCAGAGAACTCTTCGAACTCTTCCGCGGGCCCGTCGGCGGCGGCCGGAAGCATGACGCCCGTAGCAGCCAAAGTTCCGACTGCTAGGGCCGCTAGTGGCATGCGCAAGCCCGATGCGCCTAGTCCGGATCTCTTCTGTCGATTAATAGACATTCATCTCCTCGTTGAGTGTCACCCTGCAGAGTCAGCATCTTGTGCAGGGCATCTTCACCTGTATTAAGCCGGCGCCCGAAGTGACGCCCTTCCCTACTGGAACCGCTACTCGTGGACAGCATTGAAACGACTCAATACACCAAGCACGCTAGCACGCCCTCCCAGCGACATCAACGCAGTGAGGATGCAAATGTTCCTCTTGGCACCGTTACTTATCTCGCAGAATCATGGAAGCCCGCCTGGTTGCAACGTTTGCTCCAGGCAAAGCGGGAACCTGGAAGGCTCGCCGAACCCGCGCCGTTTCGTGAATCCTTTCAAGTTTTGGGACGCGAACAGGGCCGCTGCGGGCGCTGCGCTCAAGGTCGACGGCGGAACCGGGGCAGGCGGCGGGGGCCGGGCCAGGCCGTGAGGGCCCCTCAATGTGCGGCCGCGCCGTCGCGCCGATCTGAGACTATTGTGGGCGGCCCAGCGCTCTGACCGAGGATACTGACCGGCAACGAGGCCAGCAGATCCCGGTCCGCGGTACTCATCCCTGCTAATAGCTCATCCTCGGCGGCAAACAGCGCCTCGTCGATCACCCAAGCCGGGCGACACCGTAGCGCATGGGTTTGCCACGGGTGCCTGGTCGGTTCGCTGGTGCTACTCGCGGCGGCGGCCGCCGTGTTCATGCTCGCAGGCATACCTGCCCCGGCGCGCAATACCGCCGCAGTGGTCTCGCGTCGAGGCCGGTTGCAAAACATAAAAAGGAGTCATTAGCGGGCAACGGGCTAACCGGCCCCCGATCTGCTGATGTGGTACGCCCCCCGGGATTCGAACCCGGAACCCAGTGGTCTTTATCAGCAATATCCGGACATATCCTATCAACTCCCATGATCGCTAGTTAGTGGCACTATGGTGCGGAAAGGTCCGCATCCACAGATCCGGACATCACTCCTTGTATCCGGTCAAAACCGGTGCAATGTGTGGGGAATGTGTGGGGAAATTCACGACGAAAATTGATTGTTCGACCGCAGAACCGGCTCTCTTTTCGCCCGGACATTCCGTCGGCAGACGTCTACGCATGGTTGAGGGTAGGAATGCTTTTGACCGCGAAAGGGCCCCTCCGTTGGCTGGACGACTTGAACGAATCACGGTGAACCTCCCGGCAGGTTTCGACCCTCGCCGGCACACGCCTGCAGTTATCCAGAAGATCACTGAGTCCCATGGGCCAGGATGGGAGGTCGAGGCCATCGACCCCTCGGGCAAGCGCCTTACGGCCGTGCGCCAGGTGGAGATCACCGAGGCACACCACGCGGATGCCGACACCATGATCTTAGGTCTGGCCCAGGGCACCAAGCCC